>CAIZNF010000411.1 GCA_903934275.1 uncultured Nitrosomonadales bacterium | reverse complement strand
TGGATTTTAACCCAAGAACGCGCTGATTAATTCCTCCGTTCGCCCTGAGCCTGTCGAAGGTTGTTTTTCTGTTGGATTATTTGACAACACTCTAGCGTGTTGTTATTGTCTCCAACATGAAAGCCCGCGAATTATTCAACCGTCGTGTGCCCGTTATGGAACAGGCATTTGCGGATATGGTGCTGTGGGAAGTACCCGAGCCGCTTTCCGGCAGTAAGCATCGCTACAAATACCGGCTGGCGTTCGTGGCTGCGGGGGAATGTGTGCTGCGCTATGACAACGAATCTGGCAAGGGCGACCACAAGCATGTGCGCGGTAAGGAAGTGAAATACCGTTTCGTCTCAGTCGACAGGCTGGTGGCGGATTTTTTTGAGGATGTGAGGAGGTGGCGAGATGAAAACAGTAACGATTGATGTGCGCCCATTGACGGACACGCTGGGCGATTTCACCCAGACCTGGAACAGCGGCAAGGCTTCCGCGCCGCATATCAGCTTCGAATCGCCCGAGCTGTTGTTCAAGGTATTGTCCGGCAAACGATGGGAACTGCTGAACGCGATGACCGGTGCGGGGGCCATGTCCATCCGTGAGGCGGCACGGCGCATGGAGCGCGACATCAAAGCCGTGCATGGCGACGTGACCGCATTGCTTAACGCCGGGCTGCTGTCAAAAACAGACGATGGAATGATCGTATTCCCCTACGATGCTATCCATGTGGATTTCATGCTTAAGGCGGCTTGAGACCTGACGGTTAGGTTGCTGAAAACAACTTGACCCTGGCCCGTTTAATAAAGCGGCAGCACGCTGACCTCAATGGCACTATGAAAATATCCGTGGTACGTCCCATATTATTCCCACCGTATCCGATTCAAGGATACGGAGACGGGCAAGACGCTGGCATTCTTGACCAACAACTTCATCTTTCCGGCAGCCACCATATGCGCGCTGTACAAGCGTCGCTGGCAGGTGGAATTGTTCTTCAAGTGGATCAAGCAGCATCTGCGTATCAAGAAATTCTACGGCAACTCAGAAAATGCAGTGAAGTCGCAAATCTGGATCGCCATGTCGGTCTATGTCCTCGTCGCCATCTTCAAAAAACGTCTCAATCTGGACGCCTCGCTCTACACATTGTTACAGATATTATCCCTCACACTATTCGAGAAGATGCCCTTGCAGCAAGCGTTTCCGGGCAGCAACTACATTCCACCAGAGTGCAAACCTCGCAGCCAGATGAATTATTCATGTTTTAACCGGACAGCAGTGACTCATTGTGGTATAACGACTCGCAGTTTAGACACGTTAGTCTTGCACCGAAACGAGTTGTTGTCTGGCCTGAAATTTATATTCACATTTTGCTTGATGTTCATTGCCGCCGCCAAAAGAGAAAAAATAAAAATGAAAAAAATTACGATGACAATTGTGCTGGCAACAGTGTTGCTGAGTATGACTGCGGCACAAGCCGGTGAATTCGACGGTGGCTGGGTTGGTGGCAAGGTTGGCTCTAATCGTTCCAACGTAACTGCCCTGGATACTCAAAATGCAACCACTTATGGATTGGAAGGTGGTTACAATTGGAATATGGGCGGTTTCTTGTTGGGAGTGGACGGTTTTGTCGACTTTAATGACAAGGCCACTCACAATCCCGGCGCGATAAATTATGGCAGCAAAGCGTATGGGTTGGATGCCAAGCTGGGACTACCTACCGGTAACTGGCTTCCTTATGCCAAGCTGGGTTATGGCCGTACCAATGGTAACGGTGGTATCAGTACGATTGGCGGCAGTGATGCTCATTTGGGTTTGGGTATGGAATACAAGCTTGCAGCTAACTGGAGTCTGGTGGGCGAATACACGAGCATTAGCGGCAAGTCGGGCGTGTCCAAGCTGAACAACAAAAATCTCAGTTTCGGCGTGAACTATTACTTCGGTATACCTGCCGCTGCGCCAGCTCCAGTAGCTGCGCCAGCTCCAGTTGCTGCGCCAGCTCCAGTTGCTGCGCCAGCTCCAGTAGCTGCGCCAGTTCCAGTTGCTGCGCCAGTGGTGGTGAAGGAAGAACCCAAGCCCGCACCAGATGAACCCATACCCGAGACATGGAAGATATTGTTGGAAAACAAGCCGGTGTGCATCGAAGGCACCAACTTCGAGTTTGATTCAGCGAAACTGCGCATCGCGGAAATCAAGAAGCTGGATGAAGTGGCCTCCTTCGCCGAAAAATACAAGGATACGCAACTGGAAGCGAGCGGGCACACTTGCAGTATCGGCACCGAAGCATACAATCAAAAACTGTCGGAGCGGCGTGCCGAGTCGGTCAAGGATTATCTGGTCAAAAAAGGCATCGCTACGCAACGTATTGTTACCATCGGTTATGGCGAATCTAGGCCGATGACAGACAATAAGACTCGCGAAGGCCGCGAAATGAATCGCCGTGTCGAGGTCTGTACTGTGCTTAAAGTGGAGAGGAAGGTGCGTGTGACCGAGTGATCCTCTGTTGCTTCAAATCGAAGCGCCCGATCTTGCTAAACGTCGCTCAGACTGAGTTGTTTTGGGCTTTTCAATAGACAGGAAGGAGTCTCCACATGAAGTTCATCGGAGCCATCATCATTATCGCGTTATTTCTGCTGGGCGTGTTTCTGCTCGCCAACTGGAATGCGCTGACCATACCGGCTCAATTGTCCTTCCTGCTTTTTGACGCAGAAATCCCCGCAAGCTTTATTTTTCTGGGTGTTACACTGACGTTTATGGTGCTCCTCATCAGCTACACCCTGATGCTGCGAACCACCATGCTGATGGAAGCGCATCGCTACGCCAATGAACTCCAGGCGCAACGCAAGTTGGCCGAGAGCGCCGAGACATCCCGGTTCGAGCAGTTGCGTGAACAACTCACCCTTGAATTCGCGCGGTTGCACACAGCAAACCAGGATACCCGCACCAGCCTGATGGTGCATACCGAAAGCATGGAACAATCACTCCAGAAAAAACTCAACGAAACCACTAATAGTTTTTATGCTTATGCAGGCGAGATAGAGGAAAAGTTGGATCACGCCCTCACTGCATTGCCGCCTAAACAGATGCCATAACCAACCTGAAAGGAAAAAAATGCCTACCAAAGACGAATATATCCGGAAGATGCACTCGAAGCTGGATCATTGTAACGCTGAAATCGACAAGCTGGCCGCCAAGGCGAGCCAATCCAAGGCGGAGATGCGCGCGGAGTACGACCAGCAGGTTAAGGAGCTCCGGTCGAAGTGGGAAGAAGCCAAAAATAATTTGGAACGGCTGCAGAGCGCAGGAGAAGGCGCTTGGGAAGACATGAAGGCGGGCATGGAAATGGCGTGGAATGCTATCGGCGAGGCCGTCGATTCGGCCAAATCCCGCTTCAAGTGACCGAGTGGAGTAAAAGGGGCCAGGGTCGCGTTGTTTTGCGCGTTATTAGATCAGGTTAAAGGTAGATAGGTTAAAGCATAGGTTAAAGGGGCCAGGTTCGGATTAAATTCGCGCCCCGCAACCTGCATGGAATGGCTCATCATTAGGATAACTTTTCCCTTATCCAGCTTGAACGGTAAACAATTGGAGACAGACCACCAATAATCAAAGTGGCTGCGATGCAGAATCACGCCGCCATCTCTTCCACTTCGCGTTCGATCCTGTCCTTCAGTTCCGCTTCGGCAATCTTTAAATCGTAGCTCAGTTGCAGATTCAGCCAGGATTGCGCATCTGTACCGAAGTAGCGCGCCAGCCGCAATGCCGTATCGGGTGTGATCGAGCGGCGTTCTTTGACGATTTCATGCAGCCGCGTGGCGGGTACGCGCAATGCTTGCGACAGCGCATGGACGCTCATGCCCAGAGGCACGATGTATTCCTCGCGCAAAATCTCTCCCGGATGTATCGGGCGCATTCCATTCTTCACCATGTTGGTCTCCTTAGTGGTAATCGACGATTTCCGCATCGAATACGTCGCCATTTTTAAATTTAAAACAAATACGCCATTGGCCATTCACCCGGATGCTCCACTGCCCCTTGCGATCTCCCCGCAAAGCTTCCAGACGATTACCCGGCGGCGCGCGAAGGAAATCCAGTGTAGCTGCGGCATCCAGTTGCGTCAGTTTGCGTTCGGCAACAGCCTGAATCGCACGGAAGCGCCGCGGGTTGAGCCCTTCAAACAACGCTTGGGTATCCTTGCAGGTAAACGACTTAATCATGACGCTCAGAATATTACGTCAGGCGTTATATGTCAACAGAACAGCAATGGGCGAAAGCGCAAAACTAAACGGGGCAGCTTCGAATTGTTTTTGCACGTACACAAACTCCCTCATGCCAGTCAATTTTTCTTCGGCTTTTCATCGCCGCTGATAAACCCGATAGGCCGTTTCTTCTGTGGCTCGGGTGGCGTCATCAATTCGCGGATGGCGTCGAACACTTGTTTGAGTTGAGTGCGCGTGTTGCGCGCGAAGGTGTCGTGCTGCATTGCCAGTGCTTCTGTTGTCCGCTCCAAATCATCCAAGCGCTTTGCCAATTCCACATTTGATGCCAGCACTTCGCGCAGGCGCACAAATGCGCGCACCACGTAGACCGACACCTCGGTCGCCCTTGGGCTATTCAAGATCGTTGCCGCCATGATTGCTCCATGTTCGGTAAAGGCATAAGGCAGATACTTGCGATGT
>CAIZNF010000410.1 GCA_903934275.1 uncultured Nitrosomonadales bacterium | reverse complement strand
GAAACCGCAGCCAATGCCATCGTCAACTCTGTGAGCGGATGCCATCTCGAAGGCTGCGGCTCTGCGGACGGCAATGCTCCCAACTGTTCCGGTCTGGAAGCGCGCCTCATGGCAGAAGTCGCTCTGGCCGTACATCATATGAAGATGGGCCTCAAGGATGCCAATGACTTTGTCCTCAAACTTTTGCCAAAATACGAACATGTCTTTACGCAGGACGGAAACCCGGGCAAGCCGTTCGATGAGGTGTACGACCTGCAAAAAGTGCAGCCGCTGGATTTCTGGCTGAAGATGTACGAGGAAGTCAAAACTGAATTGAAAGAGATGGGTTTAAGGGTATAAACCAGATCGGGCACATCAGAGCGAACACGCTCTGTAGAAACCAAATCTCAAGGAGGAAGACCTAATGACTCTACCGCTTATGATCGTTGTGAATATTTTGATCGTCGCCGTGCTTGGATTGCTGGCGAAGTATGTGAAGGTCGGCTCCGCAGAAACAACTGCGGGCGGATTTAACTTCAACTACAGCACATCCGACCTTATCATCCTGGCCGTGATCGGCGCGATCGCCGGTGTTGTGAACACAGGCACCGGCATTGTTTGGAACGCCGCCAATGCCGCCGGCGGACCGCTGGCAGGCGCGGCCCTGCAGGGTGTGTTCATGTGGGCATACCTGTTGGCATTTTTCCTCGTCCGCAAGCCCGGCAGCATGTTGATCATCGGCCTGATCGAGACAACGATGGAAGCCTTGCTCGGAAACCCTTCTGGCATTTCTACCATTGGCTGGGGCATTACCCAGGGTCTTGGCGCAGAAGCTGTCATGGCCTTTGTGGTGTACGGAAATTTTGGCTGGTGGGTTTTTGCTCTGGCTGGTGCCGCCGCTTCACAATTCGGCACCATTTGGACCGCCTTCCTTTTCGGTTGGGATTCCACAGCCGAGATCGTCAGTGCCTATTGGACAGCGACACCGATCAATCTGATATCTGGTTTTATCTTCTCCGGGCTGCTCGGCTGGTGGCTTGGCAAGACGGTTGAAAAGACCGGGCTGCTGCGCACGACACGTAAAAAATAATCCATACCTTCTTTATCAATGGAGTTGGAGCGATCGCTCCAACTCCATTGATTCAAATCCCAAAAAGAAAAAAAATTGACAAACCCAACATCCCCATCATCCGCTTCCACTGATCCAATTATCAGCCTAAGCGGCCTGACCTACCATCATTACGGAAAGACCGCCCCCGCGCTGACCAATATCAATGTCACGATCGAACGCGGCTCGTTTACGCTCCTCGTCGGGCCGTCAGGGTCAGGCAAGTCCACGCTGTGCATGCTGCTCAATGGAATTATTCCGCACATCCTCGGGGGAGAATTGGAAGGCAAAGTTATAGTAGATGGACAGGATGTTTCCGAGTCGAAAGTACAAAACATGGCGCACTCGGTTGGGCTGCTTTTTCAAGACCCTGAGTGGATGTTTGCGACCCTGCAAGTGGAAGATGAAGTGGCATTTGGTCCGGAAAACCTGCGCCAACCAGCGCAGGAGATCGCCGCGCAAGTGACCAGATCACTTGAGTAT
>CAIZNF010000409.1 GCA_903934275.1 uncultured Nitrosomonadales bacterium | reverse complement strand
TGACGCGCGAGAGCATCGAAGCCTACATCAAGAGAAAAAAACTTAACTGATGAAGCTTCTAAACAGCAGTATCCGCTGCTTCACCGCTTTTTAAGTTTTGGTCGACGGGCATTGTTTTCGCCTATACGAAGCAGAATAAGCTGCTTTGTTTCCTGAACTGCCGATGCCAGTACTCCGCCGAGCGCGCTGGCCCGTTCGATCAGCGCCATAGCCTCATCATTGTTCCCTTGATCCGACAGCGTCTGTGCAAGATTATTCAGCACGGCTACAGATTCCGGGTGGTTACCCGCAGCTCGTCTCAGCGCGAGTTCGGCCTCCCGCAATTCTCCCATGGTGTACAGGACATTCGCCAGTCCGATTGTTGCCGTCAGGTTATCCGGCCAGCGGCCAAGAAATGTTGTATAGGCCTGTCTTGCGGCACGGGGATTGTCACCGTGTTCAACAGCAGCGACCGCTATCAAATAGTCAGACTCATTAGCGGTGACCGGAATGCGGTCCGGCGGGACGGTAACCATTGCCCAGTATTGGCTTTCTTTCCAGGTGTATTCCAAGATGGAAAACGGGATTTCCAACCGTGACTTTTCACCCGAACGCAATAACAATTCACCCTTCTGGTAGTCGTATCCGACAACGACGGCGTAATGCCAAACGGAAACTGGCCAAACACCGTAATCTTGCAAGACGATGACTGGATTGCCCGCTGCCACCTCGCGTAGCAGGTCTTTGAATCGAGGTGCAAGCTGATACGACACCATGCCATAACGGCGCGCGGCGGCAAGCATTTCAACCTGTAGGCTGCCATGTCGTGCAGGAAGGTAAACCTGCCCTACCAGATCGTCAGGAGTTACTTTAACGCCAATATTGGCGAGGGTTGTGGCAAGAGCTGCCGGGCCACACTGGTAGTCCTCTTGAGGGAAGAAAGGTACCTTGCTGAGCTCAATGCGTTCTGGTAACCCGGCAGGCAAGGCTTGACGCAAGGCATCGGTTTGCGGGCTGAACACGGCGCAACCGGTAAGGCTGGCAATGAGAAAAAAAAAGCCCGCAACGAAGCGGGCGATTTTGTACAAGGTTGAGTCGCCAGTGATCACTTATTTCCACTTATAGACGATAAAAATGCCAATCAGAATTGCGGCAAACCACCCCCAACTGCTGTTAGACCAAGCTCCGGCTGGCAGTGAGCTAATCTCGCCAGCGAGTGAACGGACTTCCTGATCGGTCATTGCCGCAACACGATCCACAGCCGTTTTGGAGTCGACACCCAGCGCCTGAAGTTGGCTCGCTAGCTCGGAACGCACCAGAATATTCGGTGCTGTAGCGTGGCCATTTTGTGTGCTGGCGGCGGAAATCACCTGATCAGTCTTGATCATGCCCGCTTGGGCAGTTTGAAACGGCAATAACATCATCAAGGCAATTAATATGCGAGAAATCATTCTCAAGGTTGAGTTGTTCATAACTACCTCCACTAGAAAAACACGTTTTAGGCAAGATCTGCGCACGATTACAGCAGATGTGGCAGGTTAAGATTTTAACCTGGCAAAGTCAAGCGGGATATTTACAGCTAGGATAGCGGTTTTGGGTGCAGGGTCAGCCACTATTTAGTGCTAGACTCAAAGATGTCGCATATTGCAGTAACCAAACTATGGGGAGAAATTATATGAACCGTAAAGAATTGATTGACGCACTGGCAACAAAGACCGGCAGCACCAAGGCTGACGCTGACCGCAACATTGCAGCACTGATTGACATCATTACTGACACATTAAAAAAAGGTGACAATGTTGCGTTGGTTGGCTTTGGCTCTTTTGAAGTACGCAAGCGTGCGGCGCGCACTGGTCGCAACCCTCAGACTGGAGCCGAATTGAAAATCAAGGCGGCCAAAGTTCCGGCATTCAAGGCTGGTGCTTCGCTGAAGGCTGCTGTCAACGGTAAGAAGTAATTGCTCCAATGGCAACTGCCAAGGGTATCTTGGTGGTTGCATTTATGGATACCGGCTTTGTGCCTCCGAGTTTCATGACTTCAGAAAATTCAGAGTTCATCCAAATGCAAGGTACGAAAAATTTTAGCCCCGGCTAAACTAACGGGCATGGCGAGTGCCACTCCTGATAATGAAACTCGTCATGCCCGTTTCCCCTTTCCCAATCCTCCCCCCGGAGGGGGAGGGGTAAACGAATCGCAACGCGAGTTTCACATTAAAGGTTACCCTACACTGAGGCTTTGTTTTGCCGCGCCGCATATGGTTTGTAGATAGAATTTTTTGTGAGCCGCCGCTACGAGCCTTGCCGTCTTACCCACTTGCCGCAACGCTGCAGTTGGAATGAAATGTGTATTTTTAGAGGTTCCCTATAACCATGTCAGTATCGTTGTCGCTAACAGACGAATGGCAAGCATTCAAAATCCTTGCACATAGAGAAAACATAATGGCATTATTTATACCCGTACTAATAATGCGCTGGCGCAAGCATCCGGCTACCAACTGTTTGAGCATAGATACCAATCATGGCAAATGACATCGAAGCGAAAAGAGCAATAGAAGCATTTGAGAAATGGTGCAAGTCAGATGGTTTCCATAACTGGGTTACCACTGAGCAACTTATCGAGATAAATTTTAAAGCTGGACTGGCTGCCGGTAAAGCAGCACTTGTTGCTGTTAGCAAGCAGAGGGATGAGTTGCAGGCTGCAATAAACGGGCAAAAAGGTGGCTCGCCGGTAACTAAGCAGAAGAATGATTCGTTGGAGAACAAGCACAAGGATGAGTTGCTGGCTGCACTGACCCAACAAAGGGATGAATTGCAGGCCGCACTAGCCAGGCAAAAAGATGGCTCACTTGCAATTAAACAGAAGAATGAGTTGCTGGCGGATGAGCATAGGGGTGAATTGTTAGTTGTTTTGACCCAACAGAGGGATGAGTTGCAGGCTGCTCTGACCCAGCAGAAGGATGAGTTGCTGGTGGCCAGGCACAAGGATGAGTTACTTGCTGCTTTGACGAAGCAGAGAAATGAGTTGCAGGCTGCTTTGGCTAAACAGGAAGATGAGTTGTTGGCAAATAAGCAAAAGGATGGATTGCTGGCTGCCCTAACCAAGCAGAGGAATGAGTTGCAGGCTGCTTTGGCTAAACAAGAAGATGAGTTGCTGGTAACTAAACAGAAGGATGGGCTTCTAGCTGCTTTGACCAAACAGAGAAATGAGTTGCAGGCTGCCCTGACCGGGCAGGAAGACGAATTGCTGGTGGTCAGACAGAAAAATGAATCGCTGCTATCTTGGCAGCAGGATGAATTACAGGCAAATAAACAAAAAGATGAATTGCTTGCTGCCTTGACGATGCAGAAAGATGAGTTGCTGGCGGCCAAGCAAAAAAATGAATTACTGCTATCTAAGCAAAATGATGAGTTGCTGGCAAATAAACAAAACGATGGATTGCTGGCTGCTGTTACCCAACAGAGGGATGAGTTATTGGCCGCTGTGTCCAAGCAAAAGGATGACCTGCTTACAGCCAGGCAGAAAATTGAATTACTGGCTGCCGTAACTCAACAGAGGGATGGTTTGCTGGCTGCTGTGGCGAAGCAGAAGGATGAACTGCTTGTGGCTAATCAAAAAATTGTATCGCTTACGACCAAGCAGAAAATTGTGACGCTTGCGACCAAGCCGAAGGATGTGCCGTCTGTAACTAGGCAAAAAGATACGCCGTCCGCAATTAGGCAGAAAGATGCACCGCCTGCATTCAGACAAAAAGACGAGCCGATCACGGCTAAACAAAAGAATGATTTGCTGGCTGCGTTGAAAGAGTTGCAGGAGTCTTTGAGATTTGCGAACGAAAATCCGGTCTGTGGAATTAACGGCACAATATGGATGCTGCGCGGCAATAAAACGGTGTTTGATTTTATTGATGAAGCAATTGTTACCGCCGAAAAAACAAAATGGAGCCTCTAGAAATTCAGAGTTCGCCTAAATGCAAGGCACGGAATTGGGGAAAGCAGGCAAGCCGCAACGCTGCAGATGGGTTGCAGAGATTCATATAAGCGGTCGAATGACCGGTTTGTACTATCGGGTGACTGCCAAGTTATCAGCCACATGCCAGCCAAGTTTATTTAGCTCCTGTATCGCTTGTGGTGTTGCTTTGCCAGCAACCAGCGCCCAGCGCTCAGAGCTTTTCAAGTCGGGGCGGCGCGCGAAATCATCGACCGGCTTGGTCCATGAAATATAGTCCACCGGCATTGGGATGATTAGTTTGTTGTCGGCTGTTGCGCCAGCGATGATGTTGTCAGCACCACGCACGCTGGTGATCGGTGTGTCCGCGCGGCTATACTGCGCGAGCAACAACACTGAGTTGATGACGTATCGTGCCTCAATGTCGGAAGCGGCACGGGAGGCAAATGTAATCACTTCGGCGCGTCCATGGATATTGCCCAGCGACTCGAGAGCCAGCACCAGCGATGTTTGCAGCGTCGGCGTGAAATAACTGTTGCGGAACATGGTGCGTACAGAAAGGCCTTCGATGCCCATTTTATTGAGCCTGGTCTCGTTGCGGGTTTCAATGTCGCCGGGTGAGAGTTGATAGACTTCGAGTTGCGCCGCTTGGCTGAATTGGATCGCATAGGACAGCGGTGCGGCCACCATGCCGATGGTGACATTGACCGGAAAACTACCAACAAAGCTGGCGGCAGCGAAGTCATCAAGCTTGTCGGATAGTGCGGCATTATTGGTATAGGGATCGATCTTAAGCCGTTGCGCCCACTCTCGAAGAGCGGCGTGGTAGCCAAATGGGCCATTGATGATTGAGCGCGGCGCAGCCGTGCCTTCACTGATAGCCACTGGCTCCAAAATTGGCTTTTGTGCCCCTGTGTTGCCACTGACCGTGTCGCTGACGCGTGTCACCGCCGAGCCTGCCATGTTAGCGAAGCTGTTGGCCATGATGCCAATGCCTGATGCAAGATTGCTGACAGTATCTGCCGGGTGCGCAATGAGCTCGCTGGCTGCTTCTATCGGTGCGGCGAGAGCTTTGCCAGCCGCTTTGGTAAACTCATCCGTCTTGCTGATGCGATCAAGCTGCTCGAACGCGGACAACTCGGAGACGCGTATTTCGAGCATTTCTCGCCCACGTGCTTGCCACGTGCCGTATTTTGAGCGGACGGTAAAGCGCGGCAATCCTCCCTCCAACGTGACTTTCTCATCGATGCTGTAGAGCTCACTTTGCAGCAATACTGGTGGCGCGAATTCGACAGCCTTGAAGTCGGCCGAGTTTTCGTAACCTTCCGCATTGGCCGCACCCGCTACAATAAACGCAATAGCTGATGCCAGCGCGCGAAGTGAAATCTTATGTGTATGCATCGTAGGCGGCACCAAAAATTTATTTTGAAATAGTGCTTCGACAAAGATGAACAAATTCTGTTTTGGTCAGGGCATGATCATGCTGTTAATGACAGTATTCACAACGCATAATCACACTCCTTGAAATTGTTTCTGGCATCACTGCAGTTGTCGTTTGTCGCGGTGAGGCGAGTCGTGCATCGTGGGCATCCGGTACGCTAACGTATGAGTCCCATGCCGTTTTTTTTAACACAAATAAAAAATCCCGAAACAACGCTCGGGATTTATCTTGCTTTGACCCAGTGTGGAGTTAGAACTTGAAAACCACGCCAACGCTCAACGTGGCCAAGTCACCACGCCCCGTCACGTTGTCTCCTGTCTGGTGCGTTTCATACTGCCCGCGAACAGCAGTCACCTTGGAAAGGTCGTACTGCGCACCGATACCCAATAAAATGTTTTTGCCATTCGGGTTGCCCCCAGCCACTGCAACAGAGGTTGCTTGATCCCAGAACGCTATACCGGCTTTACCAATAAGTGAGAAGCCGTTTCCAAAAGGGTATGTGCCGGTCGCGGCAACCTGCCATTCAGTGTTTTTAATATTAACCGCGTTACCTGCTACGGAAGCGTTAGTTTTTCCTAAATCGACATAAGCCCCTTCGACACCAAAATTTTGATTTATCTGATAACCAGCCGCAAGGCGATAGGCAGTGTCAGTATAGCTACAAAGTCCAGCAACGCCTTTGCAAGCATCTTTTGCCTTACTTTGCCCTAGATCAAATGCCCCGTAAAAGCCTTCTGCTATAGCCAAAGGTGTCGTTACGACCATTGCAATACCCATCACCAATACTTTAAGTTTCATTTTATTCTCCATCTCATAATTCTATTGTGGGAAAATTATAGCAGCCAAAGCGGCGAGTCAAATAGTTTTTCATGGAAACATCGGCTATTTTTGTAACTCATGCCTAAGCGTCCGCATCGTGTTTGGGATGATAAAGCGAGCTTATTGACCCGGCCATTAAATAGTTTACGCGGCATACTTAGCGTTTTGATCTTGAAAAAAGGATGTGACACGCTCCGGGTTACTCTCCAGCATGATCACGTATTCCTTCGCTGCGGCATATAATTTTCCCTTGTTATTTTCCAGACAAGCCATCACGAGCTTGCTGTGATCCTAGCAGCCTGTCTGACTTCCTCGAATAAAAAACGCCAAAAAAACCAACAAATTACCATTGCAAAATGGTATAATTC
>CAIZNF010000408.1 GCA_903934275.1 uncultured Nitrosomonadales bacterium | reverse complement strand
ATGTTCGAGCAAGGAGGGGGAGAGTGGTGTCTCCCCCTTTTTTATTTAGTAAAAATGATGGCGACGGATTAGCTTTGCATCTGGGGTAAACTTCCATCTGGTGGCGTTTGAAAACTTGGTGAATAACCGGATTCAAAATTGAAATTAAGCCGATCAAGGATAAGCGCGTGAATAAAGAAGCAGAACAAAAAGAAACTGGCATCGTCACAGGAATTTACCAAGAGTTTGAGACTTGGCAGGTTAATACTGGCGATAAAACCATTCATGCCAAGCGCATGCCGGGCTTTTTTCGCACTATAAAAAATTACACCCAATCGCTCTACCTGCTGTTTTTCTTTGTTCCTTATCTGCGCTGGAACGGTCAACAAGCCATCCTGTTCGACATCGAGCATCGCCAGTTTCGCTTTTACAACCTGACGGTGCTGCCGCAGGATATCTGGATGCTGTCGCTGCTGTTACTGCTGCTGGCGATGGCTTTGTTTGCGGTAACCTCGGTGGCATCGCGCGTTTTCTGTGGATATTTCTGTTTCCAAACCGCATGGACCGACTGCTTTGTCTGGCTGGAAGATAAAATCGAGGGCAACCCCCACGCACGGCGCAAGCTGGATGCAGCGCCTTGGAATACGGCAAAAGTTTGGAAAAAATCCATCAAGCATTTCATTTGGATGTTGATTTCTCTTTTTACCGGCATCAGCTTTTCGATCTGGTTTGTGGACGCGTACAGTTATTGGAATGATCTGGTGCATTTCCGGTTGCCGATGGTCGGGTGGGTAACGCTGATTACACTTTTTGTTGGTACATATATTACGGCAGGGCTGTTGCGCGAGCAGGTCTGTATGTGGATGTGTCCTTATGCCCGCATTCAGGGGGTGATGACAGATTCTCAAACCATACTTCCGACGTATGACTTCAATCGTGGCGAACCACGCGGCAAGCTGCATCGTAAAGCGGAGGTTGCGGGGAACGCGGCACAGGGTGATTGCATCGACTGCTTCCAGTGCGTGCAAGTATGCCCGACCGGTGTGGATATCCGCGATGGGCAGCAATTGGGCTGCATCACTTGCGGCCTCTGCCTGGATGCCTGCGATTCCATCATGGACAAGGTAGGCAAAGCGCACGGGTTGATACGCTACGCATCACTGGACGAGCTGGAAGGCAAACCGGCCAAAAAAATATATCAACATCCCCGCACCTTGGTGTACATCGGCATCATCCTGCTTGCTTTTGGCGGCATAGTTTACGGCTTGACGCATTTGGGTTCGATGACATTAAAAGTGATTTCGGAGCGCCAGCCGTTATTTGTAAGCATGAGCGACGGCTCGATCCAGAATAAATATGAATTCAAGGTGCTCAATAAAACCGACAAGGATCTCTTTGTGACGGTCTCGGCGGAAGGCGGCGTGAAGGATCAAATAATTCTAGGCGCTGAAAAACCCTTGCTGACGCATCACGGGCGCGGCACCTCATTTACTATCTTCGTCAGGGCTTCCGGCGGCAATATCAAAAGAGAAGTAACACCGATTGAATTCCGTGTGCAGAGTGTTGAAGACCCGCTGATCGCCGCAGAATACAAAACCAAATTCAACGGCCCCAAGCCGTAATCGCGCAGAATAGTGAGCAACGAAAATGATCTCTCAGCATAACAAAAAAGGCCTGCGCAACCCTTGGTTGCTCGGAATGATAGGCTTGATTATCCTGGTGCTGGTGGTGAACGGCACATTCATCTGGTTTGCCACGCACAGCCGCTCGACATTGGTGGATAGGGATTACAGCACCAAAGACCGCAAATCCAACGCTGCCGTGGTAAGCGATCTGCAAGAGCAAAAAGCGCTTGCGTGGAAAATTACTGTCAACAAACCCAAACATATCGTGATGGGCTCTCCAACCAAATATGAAATCGGCGTAGTGGATCACGAGGGCCTGCCGGTCAGCGGAATCATGGAGGTGGAAACTTACCGCGCATCGGACGCGAGCAAAGACTTCACCACAGTTTTTCAGGAAACATCACCGGGAAACTATCAGGGCTACATCAGCTTTCCGCTCAAGGGCTACTGGGAGCTGCGAGTTCGCGTCAAACGCGAAAGTGTTGTTTTTGAGGTCGGCACCGATAGGTTCATGGTGGCGACCAAACCATGACCGATTATAGGCAATTTCATGGAGTGTGAATATTTATGTGCAATAACTCTGTTTTCTGACGCGAAGTTCTCGATCAGCAGTGCGGCCACAATGGAGTTCAGTCGCCAGTAGATTTTAACCACTCCGCACTGGCTCAAAAACAAAACTGGCAAGTGCATGAACACATATTCTTTGTAAGGTAAAATTTCCTAGGCGGCGCATCAGGATCAACTGCACAATTTCAAAAGGTTTTTTATATGCAACACACTTGGATTTCACGAGCCGCAACCCTACTGGACGACCCGATCATGATGGAATGGGCAGTCCACTTTCATCACGATTTGCCGCCCAGATCAGAGTTGAAAAGGGAGCTGGAAAATCTGTGGTTTCATGATGTAACCATTAAACGCTGGATTGATTCCAGTAACTACGAAACACTCAGCCTGATGTTTCTGTATCTTCCCGAACAACGCTTCTCAATGTTCGCCGCCACTATTGCCAAGCATTGGAGCGTATGGCCAATAAGCCTGTCCGGTTCAACCGCGCGGATATTGGTGACCACTGCGCCCGAGATGGCGGCGGAAACTTTCCTGCGGTATATGGAATCCGTTCGGCCTTTATCTTTTGAAAAAGCAGTCGTTATTTTGTCAAACCTCGACAAATTTGCGCCGGGAGTAGCACTCCCCATGCTGGAAAAATTGCTGCCTTTGGCTTGGGACGATGATGAGATGTTTGCTTCGCTTATCCGGCATGATGCCTTCAAGGTAGCGGTGCAGCTCATGCCATCGGCATTGCCGCGCCTGCTGGATAAACTATATGCGGAGAGTGAGCACCGACTGAGTAGAGCCGTTGAATTTATGGCCACCTGCCTGTTTGGCCACGATGCCTACGCCAACATGTTTTTCTTGCGCCTCGATGGTTACAATATTGCTCAGTTCATCGACCTCGCTTCCCTGTTCGACACTGAGGCACCCTTGGCGGAAATGGACGAAGTCATGCGGTCTGAGATGCCGCTGCCAGGCGCATTGCGCCTGCTGGAAACACACCACGGCAGATCGCCAGAATCGGGCTTGGCTTGGGAGGCAATCCGCCACAGTGAAATTTTCCGTAACAAGAAACATCCTGCAGAGCTGGCTGCTCTCGCATTGGCAGGCGTAGCCGCAGCATTTGAGCGCAAGACTATTGATGTAGCGCAGATGTCTATCGGGGATATATTGGCGCTGCTTGCGCTGGATGTATGCACCAATATTCATTACGACATATTGGCGGAAAGGCTGCGGAGTTTTTCGCGGGAAGAAGTTGCTGTAGCGATGACGAGTCGGATCGAGGAAGTGAAAGATACCTACGGCGGCATAACACTGGCGCGCTTAATGGGCGACTTGGGTTGGGTGGAATTTACCCAGCCGTTGATTGGCTGCATCGGTGAAGCAAAAGGTGATTACTTATGCGAAGCGGCCCAAAAAGCACTGTTAAACATCGGCGAACCGGCGAGGGATGCACTGATAGCGCAGTGGGATGATTTGGACTCGACCCAGAAAATCTATGGCGGATCGGTCATTGCCGGTGTAGGTGGGAACGCGGTAGCTGATTTTGCGTTTAGCCGTTTCGATGAACTGATCCGCGCTGACATAGAACGCTTTTGCGACCTGGCACAGTCGGCACCCGATGCGCGTCTGATGGAGCGACTGCGCCCGGAATTGCGCCGCAAGCAAACCCTCATCGACCAAACCTATTACCGCCTATGTCGCTTGCTGGATGCGGAAGGCGAGGAATTGCACGAGGTGCATGAACGCATTTTGCAGCAACGAAAACAGCAGCAAAGAGCCTTGGAAAATTTCAACATGGGTGATTTCGTCAGTGGCCGGGAAACTTTGCGCCTATCGCTGCGATGCGCCGCCTGTGGCGAGACCAACGATTATGACGTAAGGGGCGTGACGATCGATGCCAGCGGTGGGAAGCCTCTGGTTGCCGACGAATTCCCCTGCCTGTCCTGCGGCGCGCTGGCGGAATTCGAATTTGAGACGATGGCGCTCATGGCGCTTACTGCGGAAATGCTGCGCTTGCGCGTTGCCCTCGAAGCGGGAGAGAAAAATATCACGCCATTGATTTCGACCAACATGGTAACGGCTTCCGATGGAACCGCTCAGCCGCTCACTACAGCCTATGCTGAGTTGCGTGAAAAAATTCGCAACAACCCAAGTGACTGGCTTTCATTGTTTCGCCTCGGCAATATATTGGGGCACATCAACCGCCCCAAGGCCGCGCTGGATAGCTTTAGAAAAGCGCACGGCATCAACCCGCTGTCTCTGGAAACTATTATCAACCTTGCCGCATCACTGATCGAATTCAATGAAAAAAGAGAAGCTTTCGATCTATTGAGCCTCTCACTGAGGCACAATGCCAACTGGCAAACCCTTGCCTCCCATCCTGCCGAAAAAGGTTGGGAATTCGCGCAATTATTTAATCAGCTTCGCCGTGATCTCGGGCGCAGCGACCTTCCCGCACTCCATCCGGGATTTCTTGGCTCTGCGCCAAAAGTGGGGCGCAATGATCCGTGCTCCTGTGGCAGTGGGAAAAAATTCAAAAAATGCTGTATGAAATAGACAGCGGTTATGCTCTGCACTTCAGTGGCACATTAGAACTAATCTTTAAATATTGACCAATAAAATATTCATAATCGTGTAATTAGACCGCTCAAACAAAGGCAATTAAAAAAATATGGATCAAGCAACGCACAACAAAATTGTCTCTTTTATTTGGGGTATTGCCGACGATGTGCTTCGTGATTTGTTCAAACGGGGTAAGTACCCCGATGTAATCCTACCTATGTTTGTTATTCGGCGCATGGATGCGGTGCTCGAACCAACCAAGCAGTCAGTGCTCGACACCAAGAAAATGCTCGACGAGGCGCGCATCACAGAGCAGCGTGCAGCACTTGCCGCCGCTGCGGGGCAATCCTTCTACAACACTTCACGTTTCACCCTGCGCGATCTGAAGTCGCGTGGCAGTCAGCAACAACTGCTCGCAGATTTCGAGGACTATCTCAATGGCTTCTCGCCCAACGTCCAGGACATACTGGAGAATTTCAAGTTTCGCAACCAGCTCACCACACTCTCCAAGGCCGATTCGCTCGGCACGCTGATCAACAAGTTCCTTGATTCCGAAATTGACCTGTCGCCTGCGGGCATCGACAACCACGCGATGGGCACGGTCTTCGAGGAGCTGGTGCGCAAGTTCAACGAGGAAAACAACGAGGAGGCGGGCGAGCACTGGACGCCGCGCGACGCTGTGCGGTTGATGGCGAATCTCGTGTTTCTGCCGATTGAGGCTGCGCTTAAATCCGGCACCTACCTGCTCTATGACTGCGCCTGCGGCACCGGCGGTATGCTCACCGTGGCGGAAGAAACGCTCATGGCGATTGCCGCGAAGCGCAACCAGCAGATCACTACTCTGCTTTATGGTCAGGAGATTAACCCCGAGACCTACGCCGTCTGCAAGGCGGACATGCTGATCAAAGGCGAGGGCGAGAGCGCCGACCATATCGTCGGCGGCGCGGAATGGTCAACGCTGTCGCATGACGCTTTCCCGGCGCAAGAGTTCGATTTCATGATTGCCAACCCGCCCTACGGCAAGGGCTGGAAGAAAGACCTCGAAGCGATGGGCGGCAAGGATGGCATGCGCGACCCGCGTTTCAAGGTGATGCATGAGGGCGAGGAACTCTCGCTCGTCACCCGCTCCAGCGATGGGCAGATGCTGTTCCTCGCCAACATGGCGTCGAAGATGAACCACCGCTCGGTGCTGGGCAGCCGCATCGCCGAGGTACATAACGGCAGCTCGTTGTTCACCGGAGACGCAGGCCAAGGAGAGAGCAATATTCGCCGCTGGCTCATCGAGAACGACTGGCTTGAAGCCATCGTCGCGCTGCCGCTCAACCTCTTCTACAACACCGGCATCGCCACTTACGTCTGGGTACTGACGAACAGAAAGCCCGCACACCGCAAGGGCCGGGTGCAGCTCATCGACGCCAGCCAGTGGTTCAAACCACTGCGCAAGAACCTTGGAAAGAAAAACTGCGAACTAGCGCCCGACGACATCGAGCGCATCGGCAACACTTTCCTCGATTTCAAGGAAACGCCCGAGTCGAAGATATTTCCAAACGCCGCCTTCGGTTACTGGAAGGTAACTGTAGAACGCCCGCTGCGCCTGCACAGCCAGCTTTCTCTCAAGGCCATCGAGACGCTGCGCTTCGCCTCCGGCGACGAAGACCTGCGCACTGTGCTTTACGATGAATTCGGCGATGGCCTCTTCACCCATTTCGCCAAGGTCTCAGATGCCCTGGAGAAGCGCCTCGCCGACTGGGGCGTTGATGAAGATGATAGCGATGAAGATGAAGGCGGTAGCACAAAGAAGGGCTTGCCCGAGAAAAGGAAAAAGAAGCTGCTCGATGCAAAGTCCTGGGAACGCGATGCACGCCTTGTTGAAGTTGCCACAAAGTTACGTGATGAGCTGGGCGGAGAACTCTTCGAGGATCACAACATCTTTCGCGACCATGTAAACGCCACGCTTAAGAAAGCAAGCATTAAACTCCCCGCTGCCGACCTGAAACAGATATTGAAGGCCGTGAGTTGGCGCGTCGAGACCGCGCCGCCGGTCATCGCCAAGGTACACAAACCCGGCAAACTGAAAGCTGATCCGCTGCATGGTCTTTACGAGACCCTCTTGCAAGCCAAGAAAACTCTCGTCGAATATGAGCCCGACTCTGATCTGCGCGACACCGAACAAGTGCCGTTGCTGGAACAGGGCGGCATCGAAGCCTTCATTCGCCGCGAGGTGCTGCCCTACACCGCTGATGCCTGGGTGGACGCAAGCAAGACCAAGATCGGTTATGAAATCAGCTTCACCCGCCACTTCTACAAACCGCAGCCGCTGCGCACGCTGGAAGAAATACGCGCCGATATTCTGGCTGTGGAAAAAGAGGCTGAGGGGCTGCTGGATGGTTTGCTGAAGGGCGCAGCCTATCCATGAAGAAGAAAGCCAACCCTTCGCCTCAAAAGGCCAAACCCACAGAGGCGCAGATATCTGCCCTTGTTGATGAGGCGAGACTTCTCTCGGATTTGCGCGGCCTCATTCAGTCCGCGCGCCAGCGAATCGCTGCTGTGGCCTACGCCACCCAGACGCTGCTCTGTTGGCATGTGGGGCGGCGCCTCTTGAATGAGAATCTCCAAGGTGGTCGGGCCGCGTATGGAAAACAAATTCTCGTGACCGTGTCACGAGAATTGACGGCGGAGTATGGGCGCGGCTTTAGCTATGCTGAAATCGCCCGCATGATCCAGTTTTCGCAGTTGTTCCCCGATGAGGCAATTGTCGTGACGCTGTCACAACAATTGAGCTGGTCACATTTTCACGCGCTACTCCCGATCAAGGATCCGCTCGCCCGCGATTTTTACGCCGAAATGTGCCGCATCGAGCGTTGGGACGTGCGCACCCTGCGGCAGAAAATCGGCGGCATGTTGTTCCAGCGTACCGCGCTATCGAAAAAACCGGAATCTGTCATCTCGGTGGAAATCGCCAAGCTCCGCGAAGGGCAGATGACCCCCGACATCGTGTTTCGCGACCCCTACCTTCTCGATCTGCTGGGGCTCACGGGAGCCTACAGCGAGCGCGACCTTGAAAGCGCCATCCTGCGCGAGATCGAGGGTGTCCTGCTGGAACTGGGCACCGGCTTCGCCTTCGTCGCCCGACAAAAGCGCATGAGCGTAGGCAAGGACGATTTTCATCTCGACCTGCTTTTCTACCACCGCCACCTGCGCAGGCTGATTGCCGTCGAACTGAAACTGGAGTCTTTCCAGCCCGCGCATGTTGGACAGATGGAGCTGTACCTGCGCTGGCTGGACAAACACGAACGCGCTCCCGGCGAAGAAGCCCCGATCGGACTCATCCTGTGCGCCTCTGCCGATGCCGAACAGGTGGAACTGCTTCAACTCGATGCCAAATCCATCCGCGTCAGCGAGTACCTCACGGAGTTACCGCCGCTGCCACTGCTTCGCGCACGGCTGCACCAGGCCATCGAGCACGCGCGGGAACAAGCGGCCAGACTGACCCAAAGCCCAGGGGAACAGCCATGAGAGACGATGCTACTTCGACTCCGCTCAGTACAGACGCCATGCAAGCAATCCGCACCCTCGCGGGCAGTATGCAGAATCTTCAACGGCAGGCTGCGCAGCAATACCAGCCAGTGGTTGATGACATCTTGCGCACCCGCAGCCGCGACACCCGGCACATCGAGCACACGCTGGATGGCCTGCTCGACTTCTGCGGCCACGAACCCGTGCTGCAACTGTACAGGCAGCTCTGTCGTCACTATTGGGCCATCGACCCCGCTGCCACCGCCGACTACATCAGCGCCTACCGCGAATACTGGGATAGCGATGCACAGGAAGGACAGCCATGATCGCCGGACTCAAGCCCTATCCAGAATACAAGGATTCCGGCTCACGCTGGCTGGCGCAAGTACCGTCGCATTGGGGTGTCCATAATCTTCGCACTCTCATTCGCTCACGAAATGAGCGTAACCGTGCAGACTTTCCATTACTGTCTGTCGCTCGCGAGAAAGGGGTATTTGTACGTTCGCTAACCGATGTCAATGAAAACCACAATGTCATCCCGGAAGACTTGAGCAACTACAAGGTTGCCCGTGCAGGCAATCTCGTTATTAACAAGATGAAAGCATGGCAGGGTTCGATGGGCATCGCGCCATGCGACGGCATTGTCAGTCCTGCATATTTTGTTTTCGACTTTAATATCGCAAATAGTGCTTTTGGTCAGACGCTCTTGAGGAGCAAACCTTACGTTGCACACTTTGGGCAAGCGTCGGACGGGGTGCGAGTAGGACAGTGGGATTTAACGATTTCTGGAATGCGGCAAATTCCTGTGCTTGTGCCACCACCCGACGAACAAGCCGCCATCGTGCGCTTCCTCGATCACGCCACACAGCGGCTGGACAAAGCGATACGCGCCAAGCGCAAGACCATCGCGCTGCTGAACGAGCAGAAGCAAGCCATCATCCACCGCGCCGTCACGTGCGGCTTGAATCCCGATGTGCCGCTCAAGGATTCCGGCATTCCCTGGCTGGGGCAGATTCCGGCGCATTGGGAAACACGTCCGCTCAAACAACTTCTTGATCGCATGGATTACGGAACCTCAGAAAATGCACGGGGAGAAGGTTTAGTCCGCGTGCTCACGATGGGACATATTCAGAATGGGAGAATACTGACTCCTAAGCGAGGAGGTCTCGATTCTGTTCCTCCGGGTCTTTTGCTTGAAAAAAATGACCTGTTGTTTAACCGCACTAACAGTCCAGAATTGGTGGGTAAAGTTGGCCTGTTTTCTGGGGCAGCAACGGATAGAATTACATTTGCATCTTATCTCGTCCGCCTTCGCACAAAACTAGAAAACAACCCGTTCTGGCTAAACTATCTTTTGAACAGCATGCAGTTTTGGAGCTACTCAAGAAGCCAAGCTCTCGTTAGCTTGCATCAGGCAAACCTTAACTCCACACGCTATGGACAAATGGTTTTGCCCATACCTCCAAGAGATGAGCAGGACAAAATTGCAGTGCAAGTCTGCGCACAGACTGAAGAAGTCGAAAAAACCGCTTCACGCATCGAACGCGAAATAGACCTCCTGCGCGAATACCGCACCCGCTTGATCGCCGATGTGGTCACCGGCAAGCTCGACGTGCGCGAAGCCGCCGCGCGGCTGCCAGAGGTTGAGTGCGCGCCTGCCGATGAACCGGAGCTTGCGGAGATGGACGAGTCTGGTGAAGAATTGGCCGAGGAGGATGCCTGATGGCCGTGCCCGCCCAACCCAAGCTTTACCACATCACCCATGTGGACAACCTGCCTGCCATCCTTGCAGCAGGCGGTCTCTGGTCAGATGCGGCGATGATTGCGCAGGGTGGGCCAACTGCCAGCATAGGCATGAGCAACATCAAACAGCGGCGTCTGGGGCTGCCGGTCAAATGTCATCCCGGCGATCATGTGGGCGACTATGTGCCATTTTACTTTTGCCCGCGCTCAATCATGCTGTACTTGATCTACTGCGCGAACCATCCAGATATGGGCTACAAAGGCGGACAGACGCCCATCCTGCATCTTGAGGCAGACATGCATGAAGTGGTTCAATGGGGCGTTCAACAGGGGAAGCGCTGGGCTTTTACCCTCTCCAACGCCGGGGCGAACTACACCGAGTTTCGCAACGATTTGGGACAGCTCGACGAGGTGGATTGGGCTGCGGTGGCTGCTCCAGATTTTCGCGATGCGCAGGTGAAGGAAGGCAAGCAGGCTGAATTTTTGCTGCAAGAGTTTTTCCCTTGGCATCTGGTGCGGCGCATCGGGGTATTTGATGCCACGGTCTATGGTAAGGTTGTCAACGCTGCACAAAACGCGACGCATCGCCCGACGGTGGAAGTGCAGCGCGGATGGTATTTCTGAATAGGGAGAATGCGATGATTCGCTATACGACAGGCGACATTTTGAAGGCCGAGGCCGAAGCGCTGGTGAACACGGTCAACTGTGTGGGGATCATGGGGCGCGGCATTGCGCTTCAGTTCAAAGAAATGTTCCCGGCTAATTTCAAGGCTTATGCCGCCGCCTGCAAACGTGAGGAAGTACAGCCGGGGCGGATGTTTGTGTTTGATACAGGGGAGCTGACTTCTCCTCGTTATATCGTCAATTTTCCTACCAAGCGCCATTGGCGCGGCAAGAGCCGGATTGAGGATGTCGAGGCCGGGCTGGTGGCTTTGGTGGATGAAGTGCGGGCGCGGGGTATTCGCTCCATCGCTATTCCGCCGCTGGGCAGCGGATTGGGCGGGCTGGATTGGAACCAGGTCAGGCCGCTGGTCGAGCGTGCCTTTGCAACATTGCCGGATGTAGAAGTACAGATATTCGAACCGACTGGTGCGCCTGCCGATAGCCGCGCTAACCGTTCGACCGAAGTGCCAAAAATCACCGCCGGTCGGGCGGCGCTGGTGGCACTGATGCGCCGCTATCTGGGCGCGTTGCTTGACCCGAGCATCAGCCTTCTGGAAGTACACAAGCTGATGTATTTCCTGCAAGCGGCGGGCGAGCCGTTGCGCCTGCGCTATGTGAAGGCACCCTACGGCCCTTATGCCGAGAATCTGCGCCATGTACTACTGGCAGTCGAAGGGCATCTGGTCAGCGGATATGCAGATGGCGGCGATGCACCAGACAAGCCGCTATCCTTGGTGCCCGGTGCCGTGGAGGAAGCTGTGCTGTTCTTGAATGCACATGCTGCCACGCATGCACGACTCGACCGCACCGAAGCTCTGGTAGAAGGTTTTGAGACACCCTATGGACTTGAGTTGCTTTCCACGGTGCATTGGGTGGCTACTCAGGAAGGTGCTGCAAGCGTCCCCGAAATTACCGAGGCTGTACACCGCTGGAATACGCGCAAACGTCAATTTACGACAGATCAAATCAGCCTGGCTGCTGAGCGGTTGCGTGAGCAGGGATGGTTGGCTGAAGCTGCCTGAGTTTTACTTGACGGGTACTTGATGAATCGGTGGCTTTCACCCGATAAGAATCTTTTGCAGCATGTAAAAACAAAGGGTTGTCGAATTTGATTTAGTTGATGGGTAGTTGATTGGGGGCTTGGATGAGCACGGATACCAGCGAGAAAGGTTTAGAGACGCTCATCATGCGCCACATGACCGGTGTGGATGGCCTTGCCGTCATGCCGAACGTGGTCACCGAGCCGCTCGCGCCCTATGGCGGCACTGGGTACTTCGCGGGAAGCCCAAAGGATTACGACCGAGCCCACGCGCTCGACGTGTCGCAACTCTTCGCTTTCCTGCGCGTCACTCAGCCTGATGCCTTCAACAAGCTGGTGCTGGCCGATGCCAACGACCCCAAGGATATTAATCGCCTCAAGTTTCTCTCGCGGCTCTCGTCCGAGATCGGCAAGCGCGGTGTCATCGACGTACTGCGCAAAGGTATCGAGCACCATCCAGCCGGCCACTTCGACCTGTTCTACGCTACACCCTCCGAGGGCAACGCCAAGGCGCAAGCACTGCACGCACAGAACCGCTTTTCGATCACGCGCCAGCTCGCCTACAGCAACGACGAAACACGCCGCTCGCTCGATTTGGGGTTGTTCATCAACGGTTTGCCCATCGCCACCTTCGAGCTGAAAAACAGCCTCACCAAGCAGACGGTGGAGGATGCGGTAGAGCAGTACCGCCGCGACCGCGACCCGCGCGAGAAGCTCTTTGAGTTTGGCCGCTGTGTGGTGCATTTCGCGGTGGACGACAGCGAAGTAAAAATGTGTACCGAGCTTAAGGGCAAAGGCTCGTGGTTTCTGCCTTTCAACAAGGGCTACCACGACGGCGCGGGTAACTCGCCCAACTCGCAGGGCCTCAAGACCGACTACCTTTGGAAAGTGGTACTCACCCCAGCGGGGCTGACCGACATCTTCGAAAATTACGCCCAGATCGTCGAGACGAAGAATGCGAAGACGGGCAAGAAAAAGCGCAGCCAGGTATTCCCCCGCTACCACCAGCTCGGCGTAGTGCGGCAGGTGCTGGACGATGTGCGCACCAATGGTGCTGGCAAGCGTTATCTCGTGCAGCACTCGGCGGGTAGCGGCAAGTCAAACTCCATTGCCTGGCTTGCGCACCAGCTCATCGGCGTGAAGCGTGACGGCAAGGAAGTGTTCGACTCGGTGATCGTCGTTACCGACCGCCGCATTCTCGACGACCAGATACAGAAGACCATCAAGCAGTTCATGCAGGTGGGCGCAACGGTTGGCCACGCCGAGCACTCGGGCGATCTGCGCAAGTTTATTCAGGAGGGTAAGAAGATCATCGTCTCGACGGTACAGAAGTTCCCCTTCATTCTCGACGAGATCGCCACCGAGGGCGGGAAGACCTTCGCCATCGTCATCGACGAAGCGCATTCGAGCCAGGGCGGCAAGACGTCGGCGGCGATGAGTAAGGCGTTGGGCGATGCGGAGGGCGAGGATGAGGAGAGCGACCCCGAAGACACAGTGAATGAAGCACTCGAAAAACGTATGGCGGCGCGCAAAATGCTGACCAACGCCAGCTACTTCGCCTTTACCGCCACGCCCAAGAATAAGACATTGGAGATGTTCGGCGAGGCACTGCCACCCGATGCCGAGGGCAAGGTCAAGCATAAGCCCTTCCACAGCTATACGATGAAACAGGCGGTCGAAGAGCGTTTCATCCTCGACGTGCTCAAGACCTATACGCCAGTTGACAGCTACTACAAGCTGGTCAAGAAGATCGAGAGCGATCCTGAGTTCGATACCAAGCGGGCGAAGAAGAAACTGCGCCGCTATGTGGAGAGCCACGACCATGCGATCCGGCTCAAGGCCGAGATCATGGTGGATCATTTCCACGAGCAGGTGCTCGCGTTCGGCAAGATTGGCGGCCAGGCACGGGCTATGGTGGTGTCCAGTGGCATCGAGCGCGCGATCCAGTATTACCACGCTTTCAAGGATTATCTCGTCGAGCGCAAGAGCCCGTATCAGGCCATCGTTGCCTTCTCCGGCGAGTATGAGTACGGCGGTACAAAGGTGAGCGAGAAATCAATCAACGGGTTCTCGAGCGGCGACATCGCCGACAAGATTCAAGAAGACCCATACCGCTTCCTGATCTGCGCCGACAAGTTCCAGACCGGTTACGACGAACCTCTCTTGCACACGATGTACGTGGACAAGCCGCTATCCGGCATCAAGGCGGTGCAGACGCTGTCGCGGATCAACCGGGCGCATCCGCAGAAACACGACTGCTTTGTCTTGGATTTCCAGAACAATAGCGAGGCGATCACCTTCGCCTTCCAGGACTATTACCGCACAACGCTGCTCGCAGAAGAGACTGACCCCAACAAGCTGCATGACCTGAAGGCCGCACTCGATGGCGCGCAAGTGTACTCACCGGCTCAGGTGCAACAGTTGGTTAAATTATTCCTCGATGGCACCGACCGCGACAAGCTCGATCCGATCCTCGATGCGTGCGTGGCGGTCTACACGGACACGCTAGACGAGGATCAGCAGGTGGAATTCAAGGGCAAGGCGAAGGTGTTCTGTCGCACCTACGACTTCCTCGCTTCGGTGATGTCCTACACCAACATCGAGTGGGAGAGGCTCTCGATCCTGCTCAACCTGCTCACGCCAAAACTGCCTGCGCCGAAGGAAGAAGACCTCGCTAAAGGCATCCTCGAAGCGATTGACATGGACAGCTACCGCGTCGAGAAAAAGGCAGTCATGAGGATTGCGCTGGCGGATGCAGATGCCGAGATTGAACCCGTCCCGACGGATACTGGAGGCGGTAAAGGCCAGCCTGAGCTCGACCGTCTGAGCAACATCCTCAAGACTTTCAACGAACACTTCGGCACGCTGTTCACCGATGCAGATCACGTTGCAAAGCGTATCCGCGACGACATCGCGCCCAAGGTCGCCGCCGACAAGGCCTACCAGAATGCCAAGGAGAATACGCCACACACCGCACGCATGGCCCACGATCAGGCGCTGGGCAGGGTGATGCAATTACTCCTCAAGGACGACACGCAGGTCTACAAGCAGTTCGTCGAGAACGAGTCTTTCAGACGCTTCGTCGGGGACATGGTGTATGAGCTCACGACTTAGTGACGATGGGAGCGTGACCTCCGCTGTGAACTCAAATTATCCATTAGCCCGTCATTCTGGCGAAGGCAGTAATTTAGCAAGAAAAATATTTTGCGAAACGTACAAAACCGCGATGTTTGATCATCGTTCCCACGCTCCAGCGTGGGAATGCAGCTGTGTGCCGCTCCTGCGGCACGGGACGCAGAGCGTCCACAAAGGAGTTCCCACGGAGATCATGGGAACGATGCAAAGCCGTTGGTATTGATGACACAGCATAGGGATCGCGTTTCCAGCGAATGTTTCCATTGCGGCTTACCCATTGCTTCTGGTGCGAGCTACCGAGCTGTGCTGGACAGCGCGGAGCGGCAATTCTGCTGCTTCGGCTGCCAGTCGGTATGCGCCGCGATCTTCGCGGCGGGTCTGCAAGGCTATTACCGGCGCACCCCGGCAGGCAAGCTGCTCGCTCCTCCCCCCGAGCCGCCCAAGGATATCGAAATTTACGACCTCGACGAAGTGCAGCAGGAATTCACTACCTGCTCCGGCGAGGTGCGAGACATTCATTTGCTCGTCGAAGGCATCCATTGCGCGGCCTGCGTGTGGCTGATTGAGCGCGGTTTGCAGCGCGTACCCGGTGTGCAGTCGGCCAACGTAAACCTGGCCGCCAAACGGCTGCATTTGCGCTGGGACAACCGGCGCAGCAAGCTTTCCGATGTGATTCGCGCGCTCGCCAAAATAGGCTATTCAGCCGCGCCTTACGATCCCGAAAGCGCGGAAGGAGTCATCAAAAAATTTAACCGCGCCATGCTCTACCGCTTGTTCTTCGCCGGTTTCGCCATGATGAATATGCTGTGGATTTCCATCGCGCTGTATAGTGGCGCAAACCGCGACGAGTTTCGCGAATTTTTTCATTGGATCGGTCTGGCGCTTGCCACGCCGACCTTGCTGTATGCGGGTTATCCGTTCTATCGCGGCGCATTCGGCGGGCTGCGCGGTGGTCGCCTGACCATGGATTTGCCGATCACCATCGGCCTGGGTGTGACCTATGCTTATTCCACGTATATCACGCTGACCGCCAACAGAATCGGCGAGGTGTATTTCGACACGGTCACCAACCTGATTTTTGTGATTCTGGTCGGGCGTTATCTGGAAGGCATGTTCCGCCATCAGGCAATTTCCGCCACCAAACGGCTGATGGAACTGCAACCGCGTGTGGCATTCGTGATGCACGACGGACAGGAGCAAGTGATACCAATACGCGGCGTAAAACCCGGCGACCATGTGCTGATCAAGCCGGGTTACAAGGTGCCGGTGGACGGCATCGTGTTGGAGGGACACAGCGCGGTGGACGAGTCGATGTTGAGCGGAGAATCCATGCCGGTGAGCAAATCAACCGGCGCGCAAGTTTCCGCCGGGACAGTAAACACAAATGGCGCGTTATTGGTCGAGGTGCGCTCGACCATGCAGAACACCACCCTGGCAAAAATCATCCGGCTGGTCGAAGAGGCGCAATCTTCCAAGGCTCCGATCCAGCGCCTCGCCGACACCATCGTGCCGTGGTTCGTGCTGGTCACGCTGGTGTGCGCGACGCTAACCTTCTTCATCTGGAATGGCCGGGATTTCGAGATCGCGTTGATGGCGGCAACTTCGGTGCTGATCATCACCTGCCCGTGCGCGCTGGGCATGGCGACACCGATGTCGATTGCGGTGGCCTCCGGCTTGGGTGCGAAGCACGGCATATTGGTCAAGAACGGTTTGGTGCTGGAAACTCTGTCCAAGGTGAACCATTTCGTGTTTGATAAAACCGGTACGCTGACCGAAGGCAAGATGAGTGTTGCGCATTTTTTCATCGCGCCGGGCATTGCCGCACAAGATGTGCTGCGCAGTGCGGCGGCGGTGGAACGCTACAGCGAACACAGCGCGGCCAAAGCCATCGTAGCGGAAGCGGAAAGACAGCAGCTGAATCACCGCGACATTGGCGTGGAGAAATTTTGCGCGACGGCTGGACTGGGTGTGGAAGCGGAACTGGCCGGGCAAACAATATTGCTAGGCAGCGCAGAATGGCTGTCGCGGCGCGGCATTGCTCTTGACATTAAGCTGCAAACCCAGGCGCATGAAATGGAAACGCAGGCGATGAGTTGCGTGCATGTCGCGGCGGGAGGCACGCATGCGGCCATGTTTGCACTGGCGGACAAATTGCGCGGCGATGCGTTGCAGTTGGTTAATGAGTTGCGCGCATCGGGTATCCGTCTGACTCTGCTGAGCGGAGATCGCAGGCCGGTTGCCGAGGCTATTGCGCGGCAACTGGGCGGCATGGAAGTGATCGCCGAAGTGTTGCCGCAGGACAAGGATCAGGTGATCCGCCGGTTGCAGCAACGCGGTGCGGTGGTCGCTATGGTGGGTGACGGTATCAACGATGCGCCCGCCCTGATCCGCGCCGATGTCGGCATCGCGCTCGGCTCCGGCACCGACGTGTCGGTGGAAAGCGCCGACATCGTGCTGATGCACAACGAGCTGGACAAAGTGCGGCTGGCAACCCTGTTGTCGCGCCGCACCCTGCGCACCATCAAGCAGAATATCGGGCTGTCGTTCGTGTATAACGCTATCATGGTGCCGCTGGCAATGATGGCGCTGGTGACACCGCTGGTGGCGGCGATTACCATGCCGATCAGCTCGCTGGTGGTGATCGGCAATGCGGCGCGTATACGAACCTTATTCAGCCGCTTATCAACCAAATGATCTCAAAATAGGACGAGAGTTTTTCAACGGAACTGGGTGAGCTCCGCCCACCACGTCGGGCGGAGCCCGATTTACATTGGTTTCGGCTCGCATAGCTTGGGGGGTGGTATGGACATAATTTACAGTTTGATACCCGGCATGATGTTCTTCGGATTGGTATTTCTTGCCGTGCTGATCTGGGCGGTAAAGAAAGGCCAGTACGAGGATATGGAAGGCAATGCCAGCCGCATTTTGATGGACGATGACGAAGAAATGATGGGGCATCCCGATGACTGCAAGGGTGGCGAAGAAAATAGGAATCGGCCATTGGGCGGCTAAAATAATGTCTCGATTACTCACGGCTGCGCATGCGCGGGGCTTCCGCAAATTTAAGTACATGAGTCACTTACCAGTTAAATGATGTCGAAGCGCGGTAAGAATTTTGATGCAAAGTCAATCAACAGCAGGAGCGGACTCCAGTCCGCGAGCCGTTAAATCGCGACCAGGAGATTGCTCCTACGTGGCATTTTTTGGTTCCGGCTTATCCGGCTTAGAATAATCGCTCTTGAAGATGAGTTGCATACAGCCATCAAGCAGCGGGAAAGCCGCCTGCTCTACCAGATAGAAGGCAGGTGCGTTATGTTCGAGCAAGCCATCAATTGGCCGCACCCCCGGCTCTGCCCTCTGTATTCTCCCTCCTGATGTCAGGCAAACGCTGACAGCAAAATTCTCCTGTCCCCTACACCATTATCAGACAAACACCGACATACACTCCGCGCGCAAAGGGGCAATATCCACACTTGGGTTCTGCCAACCGAAACGGTTGATGCGTGTCCGTGTAACAGCCGGGCCAAGTAAAATTCTAGCAGCCCGCAGAGCCAATTTATATTGACCTGGACAACATCCACCGACAGAACTAATTCGCATATTGGCAATCACAGGTGGCGAGTGCTAGAATGATTCTATAGAGGAGGGATGTTATGAATATCGCAATAGGCTTGCCTGTACCGACTGCCGTCGGCAGTCTGGAGAGTTATATACAGACGGTGAACCGCTTTCCATTGTTATCGCAGGAGCAGGAGTTCGCCTTGGCGACGCGCTTTAAAACCGGGAACGATCTGGATGCTGCGCGCGAGTTGGTGTTGTCCCATTTGCGCGTGGTGGTCAGTGTGGCGCGCGGCTTTGCAGGTTATGGGTTGCCGCAGGCTGACTTGATTCAGGAAGGAAATATCGGGCTGATGAAAGCGGTGAAGCACTACGACCCTGATCGCGGGGTGCGTTTGGTGTCGTTCGCGCTGCACTGGATACGCGCGGAGATTCATGAATTCGTGGTGCGCAACTGGCGGCTGGTGAAGATCGCCACCACCAAGGCGCAGCGCAAGCTGTTCTTCAATCTGCGCAGCATGAAGCGGGGTTTGGAGCCACTGAAACCGCAACAGATCACCGAAATAGCCAAGCAGCTTAATGTCAGCGAGCATGATGTGGTGGACATGGAGGCGCGCTTTGCCGGGCATGAGATCGCGCTGGAGCCGAGCGGCAGCGATGACGAGGAGAGCTATGCGCCGATTCATTATCTGTCCGACGGTGAAGAGCATGAACCGTCGCGCATTCTGGAAACCGCTGAGCGTGAGCGCTTGCAAACATCAGGCTTGGCGAATGCGCTGGGCGTGCTGGATGAACGCAGCCGTCGCATTGTCGAGGCGCGCTGGCTAAGCGAAGGGGCAGGAGCAACGCTGCACGACCTGGCCGCAGAATTTAATGTTTCCGCCGAACGCATTCGTCAAATCGAGCAGAAAGCATTGAGTAAAATGCACGCGGCACTGGCTCCTGCTGCCGCTTGACGGCAAATCAGCAATACAAGGTGTCTCGCAATCCCTTCTTCGGCTTCGCGCCAAAAGAAGGGATTATTTTTTGCGATTGTTGGGCATAGCTGGATTCCGGCCTAATGAATTATCCCAAACAGCTCGTTAAACCTAAAAACGGCAGCTTCATCCGCAGATTACGCAGATTAACGCAGATTTTCAGTCAGTTGCGGATATGTGCCCAATCACTCAATAGGTGGGTCGGCAGCTCAGTATTGCTTGTTGTTTAATCGGCGAAAATCTGTGTAATCTGCGGACAACTGCTTTTTCCAGGTTAAACCGACTAACTCTTGTGGGAGCTCGATTTATCGGGCGATTGTTGATAAATATCGCTCGATAAATCGAGCTCCTACACGCTAATGGATAATCTGGGATAATCTGGGATTATCGGGGATTAGCTTGGCTAGCTACTGACCGATTACTTCCCCGCCAGCCAGCAGCGGTTGTAGCAATTTGTCAAAATCCACGGGCGAAACATATTGCAGCACAGGTTTTTCCCCGCCGCCCAAAGTGATGTCCAGCCCATGTTGCGGATACAGCCAGTGCACTGCCCCGCTTTTCTTTTCTCTGATGCGTTGTGCGGGCTGGCCGAAACGCTTGCTGACCACATCTTCTTCCAAACGAACCGGCGGCATGTAGGTCAGGCCGCTGATCGGTAGTGCGCGCACCCGTGCCACGTCTTCCTGCGCCAGCGTGATTTTCTTGCCGCTGCCGGTTCCGCTCATACGCAAGCCGCGTTCGTACATGCCTTGCAACCCCGCATCTGGAACGGCAATGCTTACGACGATTTTGGACTTTAATCCTGCTAGGGTAACCTGCTCGAAAAACATCTCGGCAACCAGTTGACCGCTCGGCGATTTGAACAGGCTAGGCTTGGCTTCCTCGCGGAAACGCCGCTCCGCCTCATTGGTGGTGGACTGCCCCAGAGTCAGGCCGAAGATGCGCACCTTGCCTGCCGCAGGATGTTCAATGTGCCAGGGCACGTCAGTTTTTTCGACCGGTTTTTCCGGCATGAAAAATGAACTCGCAAAAATCAAAACCGAGAGGATGCCGACACCCCAGTATAGCTTGCGAGTCATGACCGTTCTTTAACGTGAAGCTTGCGCGGCGATTCGTTTATACCCTCGTCCGCATCGGAGTTCATATCCGCAAAGTGTTCCGGCAGTTTGCCATTGGTGGCCATAAACACCGATTCGTTGCCTAGTACGATCAGCACCAGCAGCACAACCATGAACGGCAGCAGCCCCACGCCGCCAAGCAGGGCAATAGTCGGTATTTTGGCCCAACCCATCATTCTGGATAGCCATAAACCGCCGCCTGAAATAATACAGGTAATGATCAATAGCAGCATGAAAAAGCGGTTGCGCCGGGCGGCGATTTGCCTGGCTTTGATGAAAATGTAACCGATGATGGAAAACGAAATGATCGGTACCAGCGCAGGCATATAGGGGAAGCTGCCGATTACCGCCACAGTCGCGCAGAACACAAAAATATGGTTGAAAATCAGATTGATCAGGAAAATTTCGTGCGGCCATTTGGCGCGCCTGCCTTCTTCGGGTGAAATGTCGAACTGTTGATGCACGCTATTCCTTTTCCAATTTGCAAAGCCTTGGGAAATTTATCGAACTCAAGTGCTTGCCATGCGCTCCAAAAATGTTTGCTATACGGTTATTTTGAGGCCAGAGAGTGAATCAAATCGTCGCGCGGTGCCTGCCTTTGGTAAAATGCCGGACGGAAAATCGCAAACTGCCCGCTATTCACCCCCCCTCTGGAAGTGAATATGACATGGATTGCGACTTATATCAAACCATTGAAGCGGTATGTTTGGCGCTATGCCGCCATACCCATTCAGAAACAGACAGGCGCTTATGAACAACGCAGTAAACCAACTGGTCGTGGATCTGGAATTGATCCGCAGGCTCGACAAAAACGGCCCGCGCTACACCTCCTATCCGACCGCAGACCGTTTTGCCGGGGATTTTAACGCGGAGAGTTACACCCGCTGGATAACCAAACGCAAGGCCGGTGGCGATACTCGCCCGTTGTCGCTGTATATCCATATTCCGTTCTGCAATACGCTGTGTTTTTACTGCGCCTGCAACAAGATCATCACCAAGGATCGCAGCCAGTCCGCCGAATACGTGCGCTACCTGATCAAGGAAATGGCGATGCAGGCGGAGCTGCTCGGGCCGGGGCAGGTCGTCGAGCAGTTGCACTTCGGCGGCGGCACGCCGACCTTCCTGAGCGATGACGAAATCCACCAGTTGATGGCGGCGATACGCCAGCACTTCAAGCTGGTGGAAGACGGCGAATACTCCATCGAGATCGACCCGCGCAAGGTCAGCGACGCGACCATCGAGCTGCTCGGCAAGGAGGGCTTCAACCGCATCAGCATCGGCGTGCAGGATTTCGACACCGAGGTGCAGCGCGCGGTGAACCGCATCCAGAGCGAGGAAGAAACCCTGCGCATCATCAAGGCATCGCGCGGCAATGGTTTCAAGTCGGTCAGCATCGACCTGATCTACGGCCTACCCAAGCAGACGCTGGAAGGCTTCGGCGTAACGCTGGACAAGGTGATCGCCTCCGACCCGGATCGCCTGTCCATCTACAACTACGCGCACATGCCGACCATTTTCATGCCGCAGCGGCGCATCGACGAACAGGATTTGCCCGCGCCACAGGTGAAGCTGGACATCCTCAGCATGGCGGTGAGCAAGCTGACCGATGCGGGCTATGTGTACATCGGCATGGATCACTTCGCCAAGCCGGAAGACGAGCTCGCCGTGGCGCAGCGTCAAGGCCGCCTGCACCGCAATTTCCAGGGTTATTCCACCCATTCGGATTGCGATCTGGTTGCGCTCGGTGTCAGCGCCATCGGCAAGATTGGCACGACCTACAGCCAGAATTACCGCGAGGCGGAAGAATATTACGGCGCGCTGGACAAAGGCCAGTTGCCGATCATGCGCGGCATGGAATTGAATGACGACGATGTGATCCGGCGCGCCATCATCCAGGCACTGATGTGCCACTTCGAGCTTTCCAAGCATACAT
>CAIZNF010000407.1 GCA_903934275.1 uncultured Nitrosomonadales bacterium | reverse complement strand
GTATGTACCTGACTGTGATCGATCTGATCAAACGTCCGGAATGGCTTACCGACCTGTTGGAGATTTGCGTGGAAGTGGAGATCGCTTTCGCGCGTGCCCAGATCAAGGCTGGGGCTGACATTATCGGTCTTGGCGATGCGATCTGCTCACAGATCTCTCCCAAAATGTATCGACAGTTTGCACTGCCTTATGAACAGCGTATTTTTGCTGCCGTTCATAAAATGGGTGCGGTTGGACGCCTGCATATTTGCGGTAACACGACCCATCTCCTGCCTGATATGCTCCAGAGCGGTGCAGATATCATTGACCTGGACTGGATGGTGGATTTGGAGAAAGCCGCCCAACTTTTCGATAACAAAGCTGCCATCTGCGGGAACTTTGACCCAGTGGCAGTAATGTTGCACGGAACCCCTGAAACTGTTCGCTCAGCGACTCTGGCGTGCATCCAAAACGGCAGTCAACGTCAATTCAGCGGAGCCGGTTGCGAGATTCCCGAAGAGACTTCGCGGGAAAATTTATTGGCGCAATATCAAGCGCTTTGTCAGTAACTCTCGTTCAAGGTTTGTTCAAGCTATGATTGACCCAGCCAATCATCATTCATCCCAGGATTAAGGTGCAAAAATGAAAATAGCATTTGCAGGAACGGGCTACATCAACAAAGTGCATGCGCAAGCAGCACAGAACTTGGGGTTGGAGTTAGCGGCGGTCGTCAATCATAAAACAGACTCCATGGCAGATTTTGGAAAACGCTTTGACATTACACGTCAATATGAAACTGTTGAAGCGCTCTTGAAAGATGGCGGAGTGGATGCATTGGTGGTCTCAACGCCAAATTATCTCCATGCATCGCAAACGATCGCTGCACTCAAAGTAGGTGTGCATGTGATGGTCGAAAAGCCTATGGCGATGAGCTCAATTGAGGCAGAACGCATGAATGAAGCCGCTGAGAAATCTGGCGCGAGGTTGATGGTGGCACACTGCTGGCGCTTCGACCCCGATGTGCTGTGGTTGAAAGAACAATCAGTGAAGCTGGGTAAGATCATCCGTACAAAAGGCTATGGCGTGCATACGCATTGGGGACCTTCGGGCTGGTTCACGCAAAAACAATTTGCAGGCGGTGGTGCGATGGCGGATATGGGCATTCACGCCTTAGACACAGCGAGATTTCTACTCGGTGACCCGCAGCCTGTTTCGGTCTACGCCAAGATCGGAACATACTATAAAGATTTTGATGTGGACGATACGGGAGTCATCATCGTCGAATGGGATAATAGCGCAACATCATACATTGAATCGGGGTGGTGGCAACCGCACAGTGACGGCCCAGAAGCAGCGACGCAGTTATATGGCACGCTAGGGTTTGGTCAGTTGTTTCCGACAAAATTGGTATTTCCAAATGCGAAAGAACAAAAGCTAGATGAAATTAATTCAGGCTTCGAATTCCCACGCGATGAACATTGCCCGCAGAGTTTATATGATGAGCAGTTGAAATATTTTATTGAG
>CAIZNF010000406.1 GCA_903934275.1 uncultured Nitrosomonadales bacterium | reverse complement strand
TCGGAGGATTTGAGCATGTGGCTGGTAGTTCGACAAACTCACACTCATAGGGTGCGAGAAACTTTGCGAGGGCCACGAACGATTAAGAAGTGAAAGCATGGGCTTACACATCCCCCGTTACTTCATTGCCGTGATATTCCAGCCAGGCACGGCGTGTCGATGCCTCGTTTTTGCCCATCAGCATATTGAACATCTTCATGTTGTCATTGAACGAAATGGCTGCTGCATTGACTCGCAACGCGCGCCGCGTATCGGGATTAAGCGTGGTATCCCACAGTTGCTCGGCATTCATTTCACCCAACCCCTTGAAGCGCGAAATCGACCACGAGCCATCGCGGATTTTTTCCTGGCGCAGGCGGTCTTCGATGCCCAGCAATTCACCCTCGTTGAGCGCGTAGAGCTTGCGGATAGGCTTCTTGCCATGGGCGGGAACATCCACGCGGAACAGAGGAGGTTGCGCCAGATATATTCTGCCAGCCAGCACCACCTTGTAGAAATGGCGGAAGAACAGGGTGAGCAGCAAGGTAGAAATATGTGCGCCGTCCACATCGGCATCCGCCATGATGTAGATGCCGTTGTAGCGCATGCCGGATAAGTCTACCTCATCGTTCGGGCCGTGCGGGTCGACACCTATCGCCACGGCAATGTCGTGTATCTCGTTGTTGGCGAACAGGCGATCTTTCTCGACCTCGAACGTGTTGAGCACTTTGCCACGCAACGGCAACACGGCCTGAAATTCCTTGTTGCGCCCTTGCTTGGCCGAGCCACCGGCGGAATCGCCCTCCACCAGAAACAGCTCGGTGCGGGCAGGATCGTTCGAGCTGCAATCGGTTAGCTTGCCCGGCAGTACCGCGACCGAGGAGCCTTTTTTCTTCTCGACCTTTTGCGCCGAGCGCATACGGGTTTGCGCCTGCTGGATGGCCAGTTCGGTGATGCGCTTGCCGTGGCCGACATGCTCGTTTAGCCATAAATCCAGCGGATCTTTGACCATCAAAGAAACCAGCCGCAGGGCATCGCGCGATACCAGCTTTTCCTTGGTCTGCCCCTGAAATTGGGGGTCTAGCATCTTGGCAGACAACACAAAACTGGCGCGCGAAAACACATCATCCGACACCAGCTTGACCCCTTTGGGCAACATGCCATGCAGTTCGGCAAAATTTTTGACCGCATTGAATACGCCGTCCTTTAATCCCGCATCGTGCGTGCCGCCCGACCAGGTAGGGATGAGGTTGACGTAGGACTCGCGCACAATCGCGCCTTCCTCCGACCACACGATAGCCCAGGCCGCGCCTTCGCCTTCGGCATAACCGCTGTCGCTACCTTTGGGCGCAAACTTTTCCATGCCAAAAATCGGCACGGCCAGTTCATGCTCTGACATCGCTTCATTCAAGTAGCCGCGCAATCCCTCTGGGTACGACCACGAGCGGGTCTCATTGGTCTTCTCGATATGCAGGGTGACATTGATGCCGGGCAGTAGCACAGCCTTGGAACGCAGCGTGCGTTCAAGTTGCGACAAGATCACATTGGGTACGTCGAAGTATTTTGGGTCTGGCCATGACCGCACCTTGGTGCCGCTGCGCTTTTTTGGGCAGTCGCCGATGCGTGCGAGCGGCGCTTCCGCCACTCCGTTGAGGAAGCGGATGAAGTGTTCGCCGCCATCGCGGTACACCGTTACCTCGACCTTGGATGACAAGGCGTTGGTCACCGCCACGCCGACACCATGTAGCCCACCGGCAAACTTGTAAGCGCCACCGGAATCCTTATCGAACTTGCCGCCTGAATGCAGCACCGTGAAAGCGACCTCTACTACCGATACGCCCTCTTCCGAGTGGATTCCGACCGGGATGCCGCGCCCGTCGTCCTGCACGGTTACGGAGCCGTCGGTGTGGGCTGTTACCGTGATGTTTTTGGCAAAAGCCGCTAACGCCTCATCGCAAGCGTTGTCTACGACTTCAGCTATCAGGTGATTGGGAGATTCGAGATTGGTATACATCCCCGGTCGTTGGCGCACTGGTTCGAGACCGCGCAGAACTTTGAAACTGGATTCGTCGTAGGTATTTGCCATGGATTGAGTCTGGGTTAAGGCCACTAATGCGTTAAAACTTCGGTTGCAGAACTTTTGTTCGATATTTTACTGAAATTGCATGGGCAGTATTACCTACCTCCGGTACTTGCGTATCAACCCGACCAATACGCCGAATATCTCCAGCGTGTCTTTCGGGCGGATCACCGGATAAGCGGGGTTGGCTGGGCATAGAATGAACTGGCCGCGTTCGCGAGCCAATGTCTTCAGGGTGAATTCGTTGTCAACAATGGCAACCACAATATCGCCGACATTGGCGGACAGGCGTTTTTCCACCACAGCAATGTCACCATCGTGGATGCCCGCGTCGATCATCGAGTCGCCCTTGACTGGAATTATGGTAGTCAGGGATGGGGTTTCAATCAGCATCTCGTCGATGACGTAATACTTGCCTTGGGTAGCCGTCACAGACATGGGCATTCCCGCCTGAACAGAGGATTCGGCGAAGGGGCGGGCGAAGAACTGGCTTGTTGGAATCCACATGCCATCGGGCGTGCGCTCGATAAAACCAGCTTTGCCGAGCCGATCCAGAATCGCTTTAACCCATGACTTGGAGGCGATGCCAAATACTTCGCACAACGAAGCGTAGGAGGGGATGCTTTTCCATTCGGCGTAGTAGTCTTGCAGTCTCGCCAGATATTCGGCATCTTTGGGATTGGATTCGGGTGTGTGTGTGTCGAAATCACTCATAGCTGTATTTGTGTCAGAACGAACGTTCTTTGTATAATAAAGAACGAGCGTTCTGTTGTCAACTTTTCGATAGGTGAAAACGACGATGTCGATATGGCTTCATATCCCACGCCTTGCAACGGCGACACCATGATCTTAGCCGGACAAGCCGGAACCCAAAATGCAGGTCTGGTTCTGCCCGATATAGTGAGCAGAGCCCACTCTACGGTATCGTTGAAAAATTGTTACCATTTTTTTGACAACATTTGACCGATAAGAGGCCAAAAATGACAGTTGAAATTTGTAGGAGCGCGATTTATCGCGCGATAGGGGCAAACCCACACTCCATCCGGCGGCCTTCCCCACCCTGTCAGGCAAACACGGACAGCGAAATTTCCTTTTCCCCTACACCAGAATCAGACAAACACTGATAGCGCTATCGGTGTGCGAAGAGCATCGTGCCAGCAGGCAATTTCGTAGATTGAATTTTATCCATGTTAAAACGTATACCGATCGAACAGCTGCGCTTGGGCATGTTTATTCATGAGCTTTGCGGGTCGTGGTATGACCACCCGTTCTGGCATCGTGCATTCTTGCTGGATAGCTCCAAAGATTTGCAGGAATTATTATCCACCAGCATTAAGGAGGTATGGATAGATCCAGAAAAAGGGTTGGATGTCGAGGACGGCAAGAGCGAAAATACAGTTGCCGCGGAAGTTGACGACACGCTTGCGAGATTTAATAACGGCGGCAAAATATCGCATCGAGTTGACATTGCCCAGGAGGCGGTGCGCGCCGTCAAGATTTACACCGAATCCAGGCAAGCGGTCGCCTCCATGTTCCACGAGGCGCGCATGGGCAAAGCACTGAATGCCAGTGTCGCGTTGCCTGTCGTCGATGAGATCACCACGTCGGTGATGCGCAACACTGGCGCACTGATCAGCTTGGTGCGCCTGAAAAATAAAGACAATTACACGTACATGCACTCGGTGGCGGTATGCGCGTTGATGGTGGCGTTGGCGCGGCAGTTGGGGCTGAATAAAGAGCAAATCAGACAGGCTGGCCTGGCCGGTATGCTGCACGACATCGGCAAAACGATGACACCGCTGGAAATTATTAACAAGCCCGGCAAGTTGACTGATGCAGAATTTCAAGTGGTGAAAAATCATCCTGCCGAGGGGCACAAAATATTGCTGGAAAGCAATGGTATAGGCGATATTGCATTGCATGTCAGCCTGCACCATCACGAAAAAATAGATGGCAGCGGCTATCCAAAAAAACTAACCAATGAGCAAATTGACCTGTATTCAAAGATGGCTGCGGTGTGCGACGTGTACGATGCGATCACCTCCATTCGCGCCTACAAGGATGGCTGGGAACCGGCTGAAGCCGTGCGCAAAATGGCGGAGTGGGGGCATAGCCATTTCGATCAGCGTATTTTTAATGCATTTGTAAAAAGTATTGGCATCTATCCGATCGGCACGCTGGTCAGGTTGATGTCAGACCGGCTTGGCGTGGTTATCGAACAATCCGACAATTCATTGCTTATGCCGATACTGATGGTGTTTTATTCCATCAAGTTAAATACACGAATTCCCCCGGAGATATTGGATTTGTCGAAACCGTCCTGCAAGGACAAGCTGATCTCGCACGAAGACCCGGAAAAATGGAACATCCAGGATACTCAAGAATTGTGGAGCGGTTTGCCCGCCATGCATCAGGAAGCAAATCCCAGGATCGGTGCGGCGCAAATGGCGGAAGCCTCGGTGTGAGCGAAATGCACAACTTCGTCATCTCCCCGGCTCCTCTTTCATCCTAAAACGGCAGTTTCATCCGC
>CAIZNF010000405.1 GCA_903934275.1 uncultured Nitrosomonadales bacterium | reverse complement strand
TGTGCGGCGGCTTGGAGGACACAAAAACTTTCAGCAGGTCGCCTCTGGCTTTGCAGCAGGAATTGCGCGATGAGTGGCATGGTGGCGAGTATGAAGCGAACGCTACTTCAAAGCCTTTATTTAGCCGGCAGCAAATGAAGGCGGCGTTGGCTGCAGCGCCCGAGGGCGACGCGCTAGGCAAAGACGCCTGGGCAAAAGCTATTGCGACGCACGGCGGCGGGGTCAAGGCAACGCTGGCGGAAATGCACGACGTTTCAAAAAAGCATTCACCCGCATAAATCGTCAGCCCTGACCTGTTCAGCCAGTCTTCGCAAACTGGCCGTCTCAATGCGCATCGCCACCGGCTTACTCAGCATCTCCAGCAAAATCATAGACCGGCTCTCGGCATCAGCCGTCTTAAAAATGGCCTCGATGCCGGCAAACGGACCATCGGTGGGCACATTGAAATGGCCAATGCTTGACAGGTGGACATTTGTGCATACAATTAACTCATGCAAATCGAGTGGGATCCGGCAAAGGCGGCTGCTAATCTGCAAGCGCATGGTGTGTCTTTTGGAGAAGCTGCCACAGTGCTTACAGATGACCTTGCCCTTACGCGTGAAGATCCAGATGCGCAAGGCGAGCAGCGATTCGTCACACTGGGTATGAGCGCCACTGGAGCACTATTGGTGCTTGTCTATACGCACCGTGAGCCAGACATTTACCGACTGATATCGTCTTGGAAGGCCAACAACCCGCAAAGGAATATGTATGAAAAAAATCGTCGCTGAGCCCTACCGGGACATTGATTTCACTGATGCCAAGCAAGGCGCGGTGATCCCACTTGAGGCGGGCAAGACCAAAATTTCGATTCGACTGGACAACAAGGTAATTGATGACTTCCGTGCGCAAGTTGAGCGAGCTGGAACCGGCAGTTACCAGACCTTGATCAATGACGCGCTGGTGGCGTTTATCCAGCAGCGTTCGATGATTGATGCCGTGAGGCAGGTGATACGTGAAGAACTGACCGCACCACAAAGAAACTCCCGTCGCACCCGCCGGCTGGAATCGGCTTGAGTGGATGGCGATTGATTTAATTAGCCGCGCCAATTCGCTTTGCCGAAATGGTGACAAACATGAAGCGAAACGCTACTTCAAAGCCTTTATTTAGCCAGCAGCAAATGAAAGCGGCGTTGGCTGCGGCGCCCGAAGGCAAAACTCCAGACAAAGACGCCTGGGCAAAAGCTATTCCGACGCACGGCGGCGGGGTCAAGGCAACGCTGGCGGAAATGCACGACGTTTCAAAAAAGCATTCACCAGCGTAGATCGTCAACCCTGAGGCAGGTTGGCTCTACAGGCGAGGAGCTATCAAGTCAAATTTTTGAGAATGGGAAGATAAAGTTGCTGGGTGGTGACTGAGTGCAGGAACGGCTGCATCAGGCTCAGTTCCATCTTGGCGCGCTGCAAGGAATTGAGCGAATAATGCAATTTCGCCTTACACTTTCGCTATTGCAAAACTTCAAGGGAATCAAGCGATGACAACATTGACAGTGACCGCCCGGGGACAAGTGACTTTCAGAAAAGACGTCCTGCGGCACCTCGGTATTCAACCAGGGCAAAAGATCGAACTCGATTTACTGCCAGATGGCCGTGGCATGCTGAGGGCAGCCCAGACGACCGGCACGATAAACAGCTTCATCGGACTGCTGGCGCACCGGACAAAGAAGGTTGCCACCATTGAAGAGATCAACGAGGCAACAGCGCAAGCTTGGGCTGGCAAGGCATGAAAATCACCGCTGACACCAACGTGCTGGTTCGCTCTTGCGTGCGCGATGACCCGGCGCAAGCCAGCATCGCCACCAAGGTTCTGACCGATGCCGCGTTGATTGCCATTGCGCTGCCGTGCTTGTGTGAGTTTGTTTGGGTGCTGCGCAGCGTCTACAACATTGAAAGTGACGACGTCATTAGCGCGATCCGCGCACTGATGGCCAGCGAAAACGTAGAAATGAACCGGCCAGCAGTCGAGGCGGGGTTGGAGGTGCTCAGTGCAGGCGGGGATTTTGCGGATGGTGTGATCGCCTTTGAGGGCAATTGGCTTGGCGGGGAAACTTTTGTTTCATTCGACAAGAAGGCCGTGGCGCTGCTCAGTGCACAAGGGAGAGAAACGCGGCTCCTATGACAACGGTGAGTAAACCATGATGATCAAGACCGAGTACGACGACGAAGAGTTAGAGATATTGAAGGCGTGGGAAGCTCAGGGCAAACCATCGTCTTTACACCGCAGGTCGTGCAAACTGGTGGTCGTCAGCCCGAGCCGGTCAGCGGACGGACCTGCGGGGACGGGGGAGTGATCGGAGTTTC
>CAIZNF010000404.1 GCA_903934275.1 uncultured Nitrosomonadales bacterium | reverse complement strand
CAACTGCTTTTTCTAGGTTTCTTGCTATTCTGAAAAAATTAATGGATGTTACGCGCCCATCTTCCGCGAATTGATCAGCTGTCTGGCCTCGCTGCTGAGCGATTTAACCCTGAATTCCAGTCTTATCTCACCGGAAGCAAAAACTACCTCGCCCACTTCGGCTTGCATACCGGCTCCAGCAGGAAATTTTTCATCCGGTGAGTGAACAACTATTTGTAAATCACACACCATCCCGTTGGGCAACGCATGATCTCCGCGCAACACTGCACGGCTCGCTGAAATCTCTACTGGCTTGGCAAAAAACTGTCTGCCATCTCCCGACTTAACCAAAATTCGCCAATAGCGCATTTCACAAAAAACCTAATCATATGATAAAAAAATGGTGGGCTGAAATTCAGCCCACCATGACCGCTGTCGGGCTGAAGCCCGACCTACAAATAAATATTCGGTTTAGAAATCAAAACGAACGTGTGACTGACAAAACGGCAGTGTTTTTCCCCAAGTATCTATTCAGGCTGTTTGTGTACTGAGTCCGGTTGGCATTGGTGTTGCTGTACGCCAAACCAACTACAAAGCCGCTCAAATCTTTGGTCACACTAATCTTATAGTCCCTATACGTCGGGGAGCTGTTGAGCAGAACCAGACCATCTGCCACCGAACCTTTGTATGCTTGCCTGCCTGCATGTGCACCAAGGGTAATGCCAGTGTCGGGTACAGGAACGCTGGCATTAACTTCAAAGTAATTGGTGCCTACCGCGCTGGCTATGCCGAAAGTATCACCTAGGCTGCGCGAGTATTTAGCAGAAATCCATTTGTAGCCAAGTGAGCCATAAATTTCATTGGTATCTGCCTTGGCAGAGCCCGCTGGCAACGTAGCAATGTAGCTGGCAGAATAGTTATAACGCAGCAAACCAATATCGTAGCTGAAGTTTTCGGCGAAGCTATTTTTTAAACCCAAGTAAGTATCCAGCTCTACTTGAGAGCTTGTTGCGCCAGTTACTGCCGGACTGTCTGTAAGCCAACTGATACTGGAACCCCAAATACCCGCATATAACCCGTTGGAATGCGCGTAGTCAAAACCGCCTTGAATAGCAGGTTTGGCATTGGTCTGCGAAATACCGCGATACAAGTAATCGGAAACCAGCCCGACATTCGAGGTAAACGTATGCGGTGATGCTGGTGCATCCGCTGCCATCGCCATGCAGGGCGCGGCCAATGCGGCCAGCATCAAAGACTTCAACAGCTTGCTATTAGCCCCGCTAAAACTCGCTTTGTTTGTTTTCATCATGACCCCTTCCTTAAAATTAAAAAACATAAATTTCCCCTCCCGCAATTCAAAATCAAAAAATAATAAGGGAGTTATCTTTGATAATAGTAGAGGTCCAGCAGCTTGAATCATCCGAATAGAGCGCGATTTTCCGGCCTAATATGTTTGATATTGAAAGTCTTGCTGAAATTGGCCATTTCCAGCGCTCGCAACACCATGCCACAAGTGCTGATCAGCGCGACCGGCTTATTAACTGCTTTGGCACGTTCATTCAACAGCATCAACATGCCCAGCGCAGAAATATCCAGATAATCAACCTTGCTCATTTCAACCCAAATTTCGTTTACAGTTGCATCACCGAGCAGCGGCGCATAGGATTTTTTGAAATCGCGATGCGCTTGAAAATTAAAATGGCCGGACATCGCTATACGCGCCAAACGGTCATGAATTTTTACATTAATCGCCATGAAAGGAGAGGCATTGCTGTCAATCTTGCTGTGCTGCGCCGTTGGCCGTAGCAAGCAGTGCTTTGTTTTTTTCTTTTGCGCAATTGCATTCATGCTAGAAACGGCAGTTCAATCCGCAGATTACGCAGAT
>CAIZNF010000403.1 GCA_903934275.1 uncultured Nitrosomonadales bacterium | reverse complement strand
GTTTTTGAAACAAGTCGCGGCCTGGAGACCGCTCCTACGGTTTCATCATCAGGGGCAACGAGAAGCTACCATGCCTGTTAGAGATTCCCAACTATCAATGCCGCTTTGTCTAACGCCGCCAAAGCATCCTCGATCACGGCGGTAGCACCCTTGCCGCCTTGTGATACAGCCTCAATAATAAGCCGCGCACTAACGCATATACGCAACACGCTCACCTCTATTCCGTCGCGATTGCCGCACGCGACCGGTTGTCCGAACTGGCAGCGCAGCGACGCAATATCGCCGCTGGAATCGACATGGTTGAAGGCGGGGCTTTCCGTCAAATCAGTTTGTAGCTGCTTATAGACACGGAGAGTTTCTTCGCGACGCAACGGCAATCGACCGACACTAGTTTCAGGGTGATAAAGCAGAAAAGGAAAAACTGTCTGGAGATGATCCCAGCTATTTGATTCTATCAAGGGGCTGCGGTCTAGCTGCGGCACCTGCAATGATTCGAAAGCAGGATCGCTCGCCAAACGATGCAGGATGACTTGCGCAAATGATTGAAGGAAATAAATTATCGCAATTTGCGGCATCATACGAAACCTTTGCACCTCATCCAAAGCGGCTTCCCAACGCAGCAGCAACCCGAAATTGACATCACTGTTCAACCCGTTTGCAGCATCCCAACTGATTGGCCAATTTGCCCTGGATGTATAGGGATACAAAGCGGGTGGGAAATTTTTCTGCCTGAGCTGTTGTGCCACCATGAAGGGGAGCAGCAGGACGGCTGAAAAAGACGGTCCTGTGACAAATTTAGATCCTGTCAGTGCGACCATGAAACCTTGTTCCAGATAAGTGCGCAAAGTCGGCGGCGCGATGCGAAACTGACATGCATCAACCAAAACATTAATGCTACCCTGCAAACGGCGGTACAGCCCGGAAACGCAGGCTAAGCTTGGCGCGATCAATCCGGTCTTGGATTGATCGACAAGGATCAGCAAAACTCGGTGTCCCAACGCAACTGCATCGTTTGCCAAAGATTCAACTTGTCTATCAACGTCGGCTAACTGCCGTGGCGTTCCATCGGCAAATCTGATCGGCACGGACACGACTTCAATAGTGTTGCTGCCTGCGATCTGTCCATTTTCAGTCGCCGCAGCATTTTGTGAGCCTGTTTTATTAAAATGACAACCGGACAAAGCTGCTGACACTCCACTTCCCGTTTCATTTGCCTCCACCATAATCACCAGCGTGGGCGAAGATTCGCCACTTCCCACATACTGTGCGGCGATCAAGTGCGCGTCTGTTCCAGAGGTGGCGAACACAGCTTCGAGACCGGTGAGGTCAGATAGTTCGCACAACTGAAGTAATTTCGTGCGGATTCTCTGGATTTCACGCGCATAGACAATTGCATGTGATTCCGTGGCGATATACCGCAGTAATTTCTGGCGCAGCTGGTTCGCGGCAGCAAAACCTGTCGTGGAAATAACCGATGCAGTAGAGGAGCCGAATGCCAATAGATTTGGATCAGGAAACGGCTGGCAACCATATTTATTCAGCCCGCTGGGCTGGTCAAGCGCGATGCGCGCATCGCCGCCCATTATCAGCAGTTGCTCGGTGGGCGGCAGGCTATCGGGCATTTTAGTGGCGGCGATACAGCGGCATCGGTGCTGTAGTGCGTAGGTTGGGCAAAGCGAAGCGTGCCCAACCTACGAGGGTATCATTCGGGTGCATGGCCATAACCAGCGACTTGGCAACCGTTTTTTGGTTGCCTAGTGGGATGGCGAGTAGTTCCACCAAAAGTTTTTCAACATCAATGTTGGGCACGCTACGCTTTGCCCAACCTACGGGAAGACAACCTCCTATTTTTGTTTTTGGCTCGTCCTGCTTCGGTGATGGGAGTATAACGACACCCGTGTTGTAGTATTTAGTGTTCACAAGTCTAAAGCGTGCCACGCTGCATGGCATGCCCCAACATCCGGCGGAAGGCATCGAACACTTTGCGCATTTGCGGTTGTTTGTACGGAAAGACATCGACCGGATCAATTGCATGGACAATCATGCAGCTGTCGATCTCGAAAATCAGCAATTCGCCATCGGCGGTCTCGCCACAATCAATTCCGAGGTAGTCAAGTCCGACCCGCTCGCTGATAACGCGGAGTGCCTCCGCGTGTCGACGGGCGAAATTGCTGTCAAAATCAGCCATGACACGCTCTTCTTCAGCGCGTTTTTCAGCACTTTCAACCATACCCGCATTCAGGT
>CAIZNF010000402.1 GCA_903934275.1 uncultured Nitrosomonadales bacterium | reverse complement strand
CCGCCGGGGTTTAAAGAAAAATGCTGTTTATTAGGAAGGCCAGCTACCTTCACTTCGATTGCCATAAGCAAATCGAAAGATGGCTGGATTCTGGATTCCCATACGACCTTTGTGGTGTCGAAATACATTCCAGCAGGATGCATTTCAAACGTAAGCGGCCAGCCGCTCCATCTGTAACATTCAACTGATCCCGTGCAATCTTGCGTCTTTTTCAAAAGGACTCCAGATGGCAAAGCGACATGGACAGGAATTTTGGCAGGCACACCTTGAAGCCTGGCATCGAAGCGATCAGACACAACGAGATTACTGCGCGAGCCATGGCTTGGGTGAGAAAGCGTTTTACCGCTGGAATCGTAGAGAAATGGACGCGGTTTCTGCTGCAAAGTCACCTCTTACCCTAGTGCCGGTCAGTATGGGCGCCCCTGCCACAGGTCATGTTGTTCGGCTCCACAGCCCCGGCGGCTGGCGCATTGAATTGCAGGCGGGCGCCACGCCATGGCTGGCAGAGCTTTTGCGGCAACTGTCATGATGCCGACCCCGAATCAAGTCTGGTTGGTGGTCGAGCCGATCGACATGCGCATTGGCATTGACGGCCTTTCTCAGCGCATCCAGAACAGTATCGGCCGCAACCCGTGCGATGGCAGTGCCTATGCCTTCCGCAATCGACGACAGAGCCGGCTCAAGCTCCTGATCTGGGACGGCACGGGGGTTTGGTTATGTCAGCGCCGATTGCATCGCGGCCACTTCATTTGGCCAACATCGAGCGCCACCACCTTTGCCCTGACGGCCGCCCAATGGGGTTGGTTAACCGCAGGCGTTGACTGGCAAAGACTTGATGCAGCAGCGCCCGCGCACTGGCAAGTTTAAGCCTCGAAAATTGGTCTATTAAAATGCCTGTAACCCATGCTGTTACTGGCTTTCAGGGAGGTTAAATGGTAAAATTCCACCATGGATTTAGCCGCCGAACTTGTCCGATTCAACCCCGATCCTGCCTTGGCAGAATGGGTTGGAAAGCTTCTCGATAAGTCCAAATCTGACGCCATCAAGATCCAGGCCCTGACCTTCGAGTTGGCCTATTACAAACGCATTCGATTCACGAACAAAAGTGAACAGTTCTCGGCGGAACAGCGCGAACTGTTCGAGGAAAGCTGGAATGCCGACACCAGTGCGCTGGAAATTGAAGTCGAGCAATCGGATTCAACCCTCAAGCCTGCCAAACGTGCCGGCGCGGGTCGTCAGCCATTGCCAGATCATCTGGCCCGCATCGAACACCGCCACGAACCAGAATCCTGCACCTGCGGCCGATGCGGCCTCGATCTGGTCAAGATTGGTGAAGACGTCAGCGAGCAACTTGATGTCGAGCCTGCCCGCTTCTTTGTGCATCGCCACATTCGCCCCCAGTATGCCTGCCGGTCATGCGAGACCATCACCGCAGCACCGATACCCGCCGCCGTGATCGATGGAGGCATGGCTGCTCCCGGATTACTCACTTGGGTGATGGTCAGCAAGTTCATGGATCACTTACCGCTCTACCGGTTAGAACAAATAGCCGCCCGCAGCCAGGTGCCGCTGGCGCGCTCCACGCTGGCGGAATGGGTGGGGCGAGTCGGCGTTGCGTTGCAGCCGCTGTCTGATCGGCTGGCTGAATTACTGCTGGAACGCAGCGTGTTGCATGCGGACGAAACCCCTGTGCCGCAACTCGATCCCGGCAACGGCCGGGCCAAGAAAGCCTATCTCTGGGCGTACCGCAGCAACGATCTGGAGTCCGGACCGCCCATCCTGGTGTTTGACTACCAGCCTGGCCGGCATGGCGTGCATGTGCGCAACTTCCTGGAAGGCTGGCAAGGCCATCTGATGGTGGATGATTACGCTGGGTATAAGGCGCTGTTCACGCAAGGCGTGACAGAACTTGGTTGCCTCGCGCATGCACGCCGCAAGTTCTTCGACCTCTATGCGGCCAACAAGAGCCCGGTGGCCGCTGAAGCCTTACGCCGTATTGGCGAGTTGTATGCTGTTGAGCGTCAGGCCCAAGAGATGGATGCTACGGGTCGATTCCAGTTGCGGCAAGTCAGCGCACAACCAAAACTCGATGAATTACGGAATTGGTTAACACAGACCAGAATCAAAGTTGCCGATGGCGGCGCAACAGCCAAAGCTCTGGATTACAGCATCAAGCGTTGGCCAGCGCTGATCCGTTATGTTGAAAGCGGCGCACTGCCGATCGACAACAACCCGGTGGAGAATTCGATACGGCCCATTGCCATCGGCAAGAAGAACTGGTTGTTTGCAGGTTCTGAACGTGCAGGGAAACGGGCAGCTGCCATTCAAACCCTGCTGGGCACCGCCAAGCTCAACGATCTGGATGCGCATGCCTGGCTGAAGGATACCTTGGAGAAATTACCGGCGTGGCCCAATAGCCGGATTGACGAGCTGCTGCCGTTGCAGGCACTCCTACCGTAATTCTTGTTTCTGTTGGGGTGGTGGGGCTGGCCGCTTACATCTAACGTGTCTGTATCACTGATTAAACATACTCTGAATGCCCAAAACGATAATTGACTAGCCTAGTTATCCAGCGTAAAAGTTAACCGTATGAATCAGCTAACTCATGAGAGTAAAAAATTGAAAGCGATGTTGATCCGTATTCTCGTAATCATGCAATTGCTGCTGG
>CAIZNF010000401.1 GCA_903934275.1 uncultured Nitrosomonadales bacterium | reverse complement strand
GCTGCATGAAAGTCTTGCGCCGGGTATGTTTGTCATAGTCGATCAATTCATAGACCGCACTTTCGCGCGCGAAAAAAGTTTTTTCGGTAGCGGGTTGGTCGCGCATGTCTCGATGGCGCATCCGGTGTGCCACCGTTTGGGCGACCACCTTTATGCGGCGGCGCAGCAGATTAATATTCCTGTGGTGCGCGGTGGCACTTATCTGGTGATGGAAGGCCCGCAGTTTTCCAGCCTCGCGGAATCGGAACTGTACCGCTCGTGGCAGTGCGACGTGATCGGCATGACCAACATGCCGGAAGCCAAACTCGCGCGGGAGGCGGAAATTTGCTACGCCACCGTCGCGATGGTCACCGACTACGACTGCTGGCATCCCGATCACGACCATGTGACGGTGGACGCGATTGTGAAAGTGTTGCTGGAAAATGCCGACAAGGCGCGTGCGCTGGTGAAGAGCGTCGCGCCGCGCGTGTATGGCGATGCGAGCGCGTGTGAATGCGGTTGCCGCAGCGCATTGCAGTACGCCATCATCACCGCGCCGGAAGCACGTGACCCGGCGCTGGAGGAAAAATTATCCGCCGTTGCCGGGCGGATGCTGAAAAAATGAGTGTAGGTCGGGCTTTGCCCGACATTGGACAATGACGGCGGGCGAAGCCCGCCCTACAAAACCTAATGGAGAATTTTTATGCCAATCAAATCACGTATCCGCACCGTCCCGCATTACCCGAAGCAGGGCATCCAGTTCCGCGACATCACCACGCTGCTGAAAGACCCAATCGGGCTGCGCACCACTATCCATGAAATTCTCAACCGTTACAAGGACGTGAAAATCGACAAGGTGGCCGGCATCGAATCGCGCGGCTTCATCGTTGGCACGCCGGTCGCTTATGCGCTTGGCCTAGGCTTCGTGCCGATCCGCAAGAAAGGCAAGCTGCCTGCCGAAACAGTGGGGCGCGATTATGAACTGGAGTACGGCACTGACCGCATCGAGATCCATATCGATGCGATCCAGAAGGGCGACCGTGTGCTGTTGGTGGACGACCTGATCGCCACCGGCGGAACGGCGGAAGCCGCCACCAAGCTGATCGAGGACATGGGCGGCATTGTGGTGGAATGCTGTTTCGTGATCGATCTGCCTGATATCGGCGGCAGGGCAAGGCTGGAGAAGCTGGGGCACAAGGTGTTTGCGTTATGCGAGTTTGAGGGAGATTAGTTTGTTATGAAAATTAACGGCACACTTTTTCGCACCATCTGGCCCACCGCCGATAACGTGGCAGTGGAGATCATCGACCAGACCAAGCTGCCACATATTTTTACCACATTGCGCCTGAATACGATGCGCGATGCTGAGCGCGCGATTCGTGATATGCAGGTGCGTGGTGCGCCTCTGATCGGCGTGACGGCGGCTTATGGGGTGGCGCTGGCGATGCGAGATCAGGCTTCGGATGCCGCGCTGGCAGAGGCTTGCAGCGTGTTGCTCGCGGCGCGTCCAACCGCGGTGAACCTTCGCTGGGGTGTGGAAAAAATGCGTGCGGTGCTCGTGCCGCTCGCGGCAGGCGAACGCGCCGCTGCGTCGTGGAAAGAAGCGGCGCGCATCGCCGACGAGGACGTGGCGATCAATGCGAGCATCGGCAAGCATGGCAGCGACATCATTAGAACGATTCACCAAAAGAAAAATGCCACGGTAAATATCCTCACGCACTGCAACGCGGGCTGGCTGGCGACGGTGGACTGGGGTACCGCGCTTGCCCCGGTCTACACCGCGTTCGACGCGGGCATCCCGTTGCATGTGTGGGTAGACGAGACCCGGCCACGCAATCAGGGCGCCAGTCTTACAGCATGGGAGCTCGGGCGGCACGGTGTGCCGCATACCGTGATCGTGGACAATGCGGGCGGACACCTGATGCAGCACGGCATGGTGGACATGGCGATCGTCGGCACCGACCGCGTTACCGCGCGCGGTGATGTGTGCAACAAGATCGGCACTTATCTCAAGGCATTGGCCGCGCACGACAACGGCGTACCGTTCTATGTGGCGTTGCCCACGCCGACAATAGACTGGACGCTGCAGGATGGCGTGAAGGAAATTCCCATCGAGGAACGCGCCGAGGAGGAGGTGACGCATATTGCCGGGCTGTGCGACGACGGGCAGGTGCGCACTGTGCAGGTCACTCCGCAAGGTTCGCGCGCCGCCAATTACGGCTTCGATGTGACCCCGGCGCGGCTGGTGACCGGGTTGATCACCGAGCGCGGCGTGGTGGCGGCGAATGCCGAAGCGATGCGGGTATTGATGACCTCCGGTCGTTAAAACACCGTTCGCCCTGAGCCTGTCGAAGGGCTCTCGGAAAGTGCTGGTGGTTCGACAAGCTCTGATGAAACAACTAAGTATTGTCTAAGCACGACAACCCCGTGCTAAGTCACTACTTAACCACGAACGGTTGAGAGAGCAGCCTACAGACTAAATTTTACAGGAACAAAAATGAAAAACCTTTGGCGCGATACAGAAGCAAGCAAACACAAAGACATCCTGGCGGAGCGTGTTTATTCGTCGCGCCTGCTCGGTGCGAACCCGGCGCTGGTGTTGCACGGCGGCGGCAACACTTCAGTCAAGGGGAGCAGCAAAAATATTTTTGGCGTGGAAGAAGCGACACTGTTTGTCAAAGGCAGCGGCTCCGACCTTGCCACGATAGAAGCCAAGGATTTTGTTGCGGTGCGCCTCGATGCGATGCTGAAACTGTCGCGCCTAGAAAAATTGCCCGACATCGACATGGCGCGCGAGCTCAAGCTGGCTTCGCTCGACCCGGGCGCGCCCGCGCCTTCGGTCGAGGCCATCCTGCACGCGCTGATCCCGCATCGCTTCGTCGATCACACCCATGCCGATGCAATCGTGACGATCACTAATACAGCATCGGGCGAGGCGCGTATCCGCGAGCTGTTCGGCGATGAAGTCATCGTGCTGCCCTACGTGATGCCCGGCTTCGATCTGGCCAAGTTATGCGCCGAAGTATTCCCCGCACAAGCCACCCCGCGCACTATCGGCATGGTGCTGATGAATCACGGCATCTTCAGTTTCGGTGATACCGCGAAGCAATCTTATGACCGGATGATCGAACTGGTAGGTCGCGCCGAGGATTACCTGAACAAGAACGCGCCGCTCGCAGCAGCAGCCGATATTCCATCAGCCGCCGACTGGTCAGCGTTGCCGGGATTAAGGAAAAAAGTTTCCGCTGCCGCAGGCTTCCCGATGCTGTTGCGCAGCAATTCCAGCCGCGCCGCGCTGGCCTTCGCACGCCACCCGAACATCGCGGACATATCGCAAAGCGGCCCAGCCACGCCGGATCACATCATCCGCACCAAACGCTTGCCGATGCTCGGGCGCGATGTCGAGGTTTATGCGCGGGCATACAAGGATTATTTCGATCAAAATTCAAAAGCTGCCAAGACTCCATTGACGATGCTCGACCCCGCGCCGCGCGTCATCATCGACCCGGAGTTCGGCCTGATCGCGGCGGGTCGGTCGGCGCGCGACACTCAAATCATTGAGGATATTTATTTACGCACAAAGGACATCATCCTGCGCGGCGAAATGCTCGGTGGCTATAAGGCATTGGGTGAAGCGGATTTGTTCGGCATGGAATACTGGGATCTCGAACAGGCTAAGTTGAAAAAATCCGGCGCACCGAAAGCCTTTGCGGGTGAGGTCGTGCTGGTGACCGGCGCGGCATCCGGCATCGGCAAGGCGTGCGTGCAGGCATTTTTGAGCCGGGGCGCGGCAGTGGTGGGAGTGGACATCAACCCGGCTGTCGAATCGCTATATGGTGACCGTGCGGATTATATGGGCATCGCGGCAGACCTGACTTCGACAGATGCGGTCAAGGGATTGCTGGAGCAAACCATCCGTCAATACGGCGGGTTCGACATGTTGGTGCTGAATGCCGGGATTTTTCCCGGTGGCAAGAAAATCAATGCGCTGGCCGACGACGAGTGGCGCAAGGTGATGTCGATTAATCTGGACTCTAACCTGACGATCATGCGCGAAGCGCACCCGTTGCTGAAAGCGGCACCGAAGTATGGTCGTGTGGTGGTGATCGGCTCAAAAAATGTTCCTGCTCCGGGTCCGGGCGCTGCGGCCTATTCCGCGTCGAAAGCGGCATTGACGCAACTCGCCCGCGTTGCCGCATTGGAGTGGGGTGAGGACGCGATCAGGATCAACCTGGTTCATCCGAATGCGGTGTTCGACACCGGCATCTGGACTCCAGAAGTGCTGCTGCAACGTGCCACCCATTACGGCATGACGGTGGATGAATACAAGCGAAACAACGTGCTGCACGAAGAGGTCAGCAGTAAGGATGTCGCGGAGCTCACCGCGGAAATGTGCGGCGTGCTATTTTCAAAAATTACCGGCGCGCAGATTCCGATTGATGGCGGTAATGACCGGGTAATTTAATAATTAAAGGGGCCTCTATAAATTCAAAATCCTGATGAACTAACTAGCCATTCCACTAAGTTGTCAAACAACGCCAACTAAGTGGCTGGTTATAAGCGAGACAAG
>CAIZNF010000400.1 GCA_903934275.1 uncultured Nitrosomonadales bacterium | reverse complement strand
CGTCAGATACTAACGTTCGTCTATGTTTAATGTTGTGTGTTTCTTTGATAACACGTTTGAAAGTGTGCACGTATAGGGATATTCGTTAGAAAAATAGGCGAGGTCGTCTTGTATTTAATAGCGTTATCATTGAGCTTTCATGTTTAAGTGCTCCAGTCACCTCAACTTGTAATCAGGTGTGATTAGCGAGCAGGGCACAATTTTGTTACGATTAGAAAAAAGTTTTTTATTGAAACTGAAATGATTAGCTAATGTGATTTTTCGTAAGTGACATTTCAATTCCTATCCACAAATGCATAAATCTTGATTCCTTAAGAGAGATATCTAATGACAACACCTGCAATTTCAGAATCATCACCGCTCAGTGCAGATGAACTGCACAAAATTAATGCTTATTGGCGTGCTTGTACATATTTAGCTGCCGGCATGATTTATTTGCGGGATAACCCTCTATTGAAAGAGCCGTTAAAGCCAGAGCACATCAAGAACCGGCTGCTAGGGCACTGGGGTTCGAGTCCCGGACTAAGCTTTGCCTATATACATATCAATCGGCTTATTAAAAAATACGATCTTAATGCTATATTTCTGGCGGGTCCCGGCCATGGCGCGCCCGGCGTGTTGGCACCGGTTTATCTCGAAGGGACTTATGCGGAAATATACCCTAACAAAGGTGAAGATGAAGAAGGCCTGTTGCAGTTCTTCAAGGAGTTTTCTTTCCCCGGAGGTATCGGCAGCCACTGTACACCAGAAACGCCTGGCTCCATTCATGAAGGCGGTGAGCTGGGCTATAGTATTTCTCATGCTTACGGCGCCGCTTACGATAATCCCGATTTGTTGGTGACGGTTATGGTGGGCGACGGCGAGTCTGAAACGGGCCCATTGGCAACGTCCTGGCATTCTAATAAGTTTCTCAATCCAATTCGCGACGGAGCGGTATTGCCGATACTGCATCTTAATGGTTACAAGATCAACAATCCTACAATATTGGCACGCATTTCTCACGAGGAACTCGAGCGACTGTTTCAGGGCTATGGTTATACGCCTTACTTCGTGGAAGGCAGCGATCCAGAAATAATGCATCAACGCATGGCAGGCGTACTCGAAACCTGCGTGCTAGAAATTCGTCGGATTCAGGAAGAAGCTCGACGCACAGGAATCCCAACGCGACCGCGATGGCCGATGATCGTTTTGCGTAGTCCGAAAGGTTGGACAGGACCTAAAACAGTGGATGGGCAGAAAATAGAAGGCTTTTGGCGTTCGCATCAAGTACCGCTTACTGGGATAAAAGAAAATCCAGATCATCTGCAGCAGTTGGAAAACTGGCTACGCAGTTATAAACCTGAAGAATTATTTGATGATACGGGTAGATTGATATCAGAGCTTAAAGACTTAGCACCTGAAGGTATTCGGCGCATGAGCGCGAATCCGCATGCTAATGGTGGCTTGTTACGTAAGGCTTTGCGTATGCCCGATTTTAGGGATTACGCTCTGCCCCTAGCAAGCCCAGGTAAAGTCTGTGCTGAAAATACCCGTCCTTTAGGAAAATTTCTGCGCGACATCATGAGCCATAACATGACAAATTTCCGCGTGTTCGGTCCTGATGAAAACAGCTCCAATAAGCTAGACGATATTTATGAGGTCAGCAAGAAAACCTGGTTAGCGGATTATTTGCCAGAAGACGCTGATGGCAGTGAATTGTCGCCAGATGGCCGAGTAATGGAAATGCTGTCCGAGCACACCTTGGAAGGTTGGCTGGAAGGTTATTTGTTGACGGGCCGCCATGGTTTTTTTTCCACCTACGAAGCGTTTGTACATGTGATTGATTCCATGTTCAACCAGCACGCAAAATGGCTCGCGATGTCCAAAGCTGTGCCCTGGCGTGCCTCGGTATCATCACTAAACCTGTTGATTACTTCTACCGTATGGCGGCAAGATCATAATGGTTTTACCCATCAAGATCCGGGCTTTCTCGACTTGGTAGTGAACAAAAGTCCATCGGTGACCCGCATCTATCTGCCGCCAGATGTTAACTGTTTGTTATCAGTAGCTAACCATTGCTTAAAGAGCATTGACTACATTAATGTCATTGTCTGCGATAAGCAAAAGCATCTGCAATACCTTGATATGGATGCTGCGATTAAACATTGCACACAAGGCATCAGTATCTGGGAATGGGCCAGCAATGACGACGGTTGTGAGCCAGATCTAGTGATGGCCAGTGCGGGTGATATTCCGACCAAGGAAGCTTTGGCAGCGACCGTGTTACTTCGCGAACACTTTCCTCAACTCAAAATTCGCTTTATCAATGTCATTGATCTTTATAAGTTGGTACCCAATAGCGAACATCCGCATGGGCTTTCTGATTTTGATTTCGATAGCTTGTTCACCTTAAATAAACCTATTATTTTCAACTTCCATGGCTACCCATGGTTAATTCATCGACTGGCATATCGCCGGAACAACCACCAAAATATGCATGTGCGCGGTTATAAGGAAAAAGGCAGTATTAATACGCCACTGGAGTTGGCGATACAAAACGAAACTGATCGATTCAGTTTGGCGATTGACGCCATCAATCGGATTCCGGCCTTGCAGGTTTCCGGTGCCCACGTAAAACAACAATTACTCAATATGCAACTTGATTGCCGCAATTACGCTTATGAGCATGGTATTGACAGACCTGAAGATGATCAGTGGCAATGGCCTTACTGAAAACATAAAAGAGCTGGAATATTTAGCATGAGCTTAAAAATTTATTTACTTCGCCACGGTGAGACTGCTTGCAGTCAGCGTGGCGTTTATTGTGGAGCTCTTGATCCTGAATTGACGCCGGAAGGAAGCCAAATGGCTGAAGCTTTCGCCGAAGTTTATCGTTCGATACCTTGGGCTGCTGTTTATGTCAGCCCGATGAAAAGGACAATCGCTACGGCGCAGCCTTTGTGTGATGTTATGGGACTACCGATGCAGATCCGGGATGGCCTTAGGGAAATTGCTTACGGCGCATGGGAGGGTCGAGAGCAGGATGACGTTCGGCAGCATCATGAAAAAGATTACATACGCTGGCTGACGGAACCTGCATGGAATCCTCCAACCGATGGCGAAACCGCCGTTCAGGTAGCTAGTCGCGCACTTCCAGTCATCACTGAAATAGAATCTGGGTACAAAACTAGCAATGTGTTGGTGGTTTCCCATAAAGCGACTATACGCATTATTCTTTGTAGTTTGATGGGTATCGATATTGGTCGCTACCGGGATCGCATTGATGCCCCTGCAGCTTCCGTTAGTATCGTCAAGTTCGATGTTCATGGGCCGATGCTGGAGATTTTGGCTGACCGCAATTATATGCCAAGATACTTGAGTGAACGGGCGGGAACTTGATTTGATATGAGAGTATGAATAAATATCTGCTTGTTATTAACGCTGGCTCATCAAGCATCAAATTTGCTATTTACCAAAAAGCTATTTTATCCCAGCTTAGGGTTGACGCGACTGGCCAAATTGAAGGTATTGGCAGCCACGCGCGCTTCATGGTAAGAGATGCTCAAGGCGACCTTTTGTCAGATTGCCTGCTTTCTACTGAGGAGGCGCACAGTCATGCGGGCGCCATTCTCATCATTCGCTCTTGGCTATTGGAGTACATCAGGGGCGGAACTTTGCTTGCCGTGGGTCATCGAGTTGTTCATGGCGGACAACAATACTTTACGCCCATCCTGATCGACGAAAAAGTTCTCATTGATCTAGAAAACCTTATTCCATTGGCGCCTCTCCATCAACCACATAATCTTGCCGCTATGCGTGCGTTACAGGAAATCATGCCTACGTTACCGCAGGTGGCGTGTTTTGATACGGCGTTTCATCGTACACAACCCGAAGTCGCACAACTCTTCGCCCTACCACGATGCATTACCGATGTAGGTGTGCGTCGTTACGGATTCCACGGATTATCCTACGAATATATCGTTTCCGTATTGCCTGATCTTCATGCCTCACTGGTAAAAGCTCGTATCATCGTTGCCCACTTAGGAAACGGTGCCAGTCTCTGCGCAATACAAAACGGACGCAGTGTCGCCACTACGATGGGCTTCTCTCCGCTGGATGGCTTGGTCATGGGTACCCGTTGTGGCAGTCTTGACCCAGGCGTGTTGCTTTATCTTATGAATCACTACAACATGGATGCACATGCTCTGGAACAACTGCTTTACTATCAATCCGGCTTGCTCGGTGTTTCCGGCATTTCCAATGACATGCAAATGCTGCTGGATAGCGACGAGCCACAGGCTAAGGAGGCGGTCGACTTGTTCGTGTACAGAGTCGGGCGTGAGATAGGCTCTTTGGTCGCAGCCCTAGGTGGTTTGGACGCATTGATATTCACTGGAGGCATCGGCGAAAATTCCGCCGAAATTCGTGCAAAAATCTGCCAGTGGACTGAATGGTTGGGATTTGAACTTGATGTTTCTGCCAATGAAGCTGGGGCTCCTTGTATTTCAATGCCAAACTCTAAGCTCACTGGATGGGTCGTCAATACCGACGAAAATATGATG
>CAIZNF010000399.1 GCA_903934275.1 uncultured Nitrosomonadales bacterium | reverse complement strand
TAAACGGGGCAATTCTTTGTTTAATCTGCGGAAATCTGTGTAATCTGCGGACAACTGCTTTTTGTAGGTAAAACCGAATCAAATTGCGCCCGGCATCTTTGGCTTGATACATTGCCATATCTTGCTACTACGGGCCTTCGATAAGCTCAGGCCGAACGGTTGATGGTGTCGAATTAGGGGCATTTCTATCTGGGATTGGAATTAGGATTATTTCGCAGTAAGGACGCTTAAATCACGGCATCCTTCCTGAGTAGCGCCTCAAACTGCTCAATTGGCACCGGCTTTCCGAACAAATAACCTTGATACGCCATGCAGCCCATTTGTTTCAGTAGCGACAGATGTGCTTCTGTTTCAACACCCTCGGCAATCACATTCAGATGGAAGTTCTTTGCCATGTCAATGATGGTTTTCACCATCACAACGTCATTTTGGTCGGAGGTCATGTCATGCACAAAGCTTTGGTCGATCTTGATTTGATCCATCGGCAATTGCTTCAGATAAGACAGCGATGAATAGCCTGTACCGAAATCATCCATCGATAATCCGACCCGCAATGCTTTCAAGGCATGCATCTTGACGATCACCTCTGTTACGTCGTTCAACACTACAGTCTCGGTGAGTTCGATCTTCAAGCGCGATGCGTCCAGTTCATAAGCGTGTATAAGGCTCTTCACTCTTTCTAAAAAGTCAGGCTGTTTGAATTGCTTTGAGCTCACGTTTACGGCCAGCGTGAGGTGTTTTGTTTGTTCAGATTTAGACCAAACAACAAGTTGGCGGCAAGCGGCCTCCATCACCCAGTCGCCCACTTCAAGAATAAGCGAGCTTTCTTCCGCCAAGGGAATGAACTGCACCGGCGATACCATGCCTCGTGTCGGATGTATCCAACGCACCAGTGCTTCTGCCCCAATGGGATGTTGTTCGCTGTCCACCTGTATCTGGTAATACAGCTGCAATTGCTGTTCAGAAACAGCATGACGTAAATCCGCTTCCAGCGCGGCACGTGTCTCTACCGCGAGCTGCATCTCGGCATTAAAGAAACGCACCGCATTGCCCCCAGACTCTTTGGCACGATACATCGCCATTTCGGTTTGTTTCAGCAAATCACTATCGGTCACCACCTTGTCCAGATACAGACTCACACCGATGCTGGAGGAACTCAAGTATTCCTTGCTATTGAGTTGGTAAGGCGCGGTGAGCGAGATGCGTATTTTTTCGGCTATGAGCGCGACTGTCTGTGTCGCTTTTTCGACTTGAGTATCAAGCTCTGTCAGCAATACCACAAAGTCATCGCCGCCCAAACAAGCCAAGGTATCCACTTCGCGGATACATGACTGGATGCGCTTGGTTGTTGCGGTTAATAGCAGGTCACCGACATCATGGCCCATCGTGTCGTTTAGGGTTTTGAAATTATCCAAGTCAATAAATAACAGCGCACCGTAATGCTGGCTGCGTGACGAAGCCAAAAGAGATTCTTTTGAGTGTGGTCAGCTATTTCAATGGCCTGATACTTACGTTCGGTCATGGTTGTTATG
>CAIZNF010000398.1 GCA_903934275.1 uncultured Nitrosomonadales bacterium | reverse complement strand
TGTGTCCTCTCCCGAGTACACTTAAATTTGCTGGAAATGTGATGCGGACTTTTGGCACCACCGTTCATTCATGCAGCCGATTTGGACATCTATCAAGGAAAAACATGTTCGTCAAACTGAAAAAAAGCAAGTTTTTCAAGTCGTTGTCGGAGCATCTTTGTTCCATTGAAATTGTCGAAACGAAAAATGAAATTCCTGCCTCAGACCATTATCCGCGCCTTTCCACACCTTCAGACCCCCAATCAAAATTGGTAGGTAAGGCTGTCCATCCTGTTCTGTAGCACACCAAGAATCGCGTATGCCTTGTGTTTGTTGGCGCTGCCGCATAGTTAAAATGATGGGTGCGGCAATTTGCCGCGCGGCATCATGTCGCATTCCGTAAACAAGTAATTGTCTATAGTATTACGTCGCGTGACAATTTGCCGCACGAAGGTTTTATGCAGGCATGGGGGAAACGCTTTTGAGTTTCTTGAGTTCTGTATTGATGTGCTGGCTGAATTGGCAAAGAATCGGAGATGTTTTTCAAGATCTTTGATGCAAGCAGCAACTTATTTTTAACGTACTTAAACTTTGGGAGGTAACATGAAAAATGGTTATAAAAGTACACTGACGGCTTTGGCTGTTTTAGCGGCATTGCCGCTGGCTATCGCCAATGCTTATGCGGCAGATGCGGCAGCTCCAGCGGTCACAGCAGGTGCTCCGGCGATGACTGCGGATGAAATGAAACAAGCGAGCCAAATCTATTTTGAGCGTTGTGCAGGCTGTCATGGTGTGCTGCGCAAGGGTGCGACCGGCAAGGCGTTAACGCCGGATGTCACGCTGCCCAAAGGCACGTCTTTCATGAAGAAGGTTATCAATGCTGGCACGCCGGGCGGTATGCCGAATTTCGGTACCGGCGGTGAACTGACTGCGGAACAAGTCGATTTGATGGCGCGCTATGTGCAGCAAACGCCAGTGGCTCCGCCTGAAATGAGCTTGAAGGATATGGAAGCTACCTGGAAAGTTATCGTGCCGGTAAAAGATCGACCAACCAAGCAGATGAATAAGCTCAATTTGGGTAATTTATTCTCTACTACACTGCGCGATTCTGGCGAAGTGGCACTGATTGATGGAGATACCAAAGAAATCATTACCATACTCAAGACCGGCTATGCGGTGCATATTTCCCGGTACTCCGCGTCTGGCCGCTACCTGTATGTGACCGGTCGCGATTCCAAGCTTAGCCTGATCGACTTGTGGATGGCAAAGCCTGCTGTTGTTGCAGAAGTTAAGACCGGTGTCGAGGCGCGTTCGGTGGAAACTTCCAAGTTTAAGGGCTGGGAAGATAAGTATGCAATTTCTGGCACCTATTGGCCACCGCAATTCGTAATTCATGAAGGTGACACATTGAAGCCGTTGAAAATTGTATCAACTAGCGGGATTGCTTCGGAGACCAATGAATTTGTTAAGGAAGCGCGTGTTGCGGCAATCGTAGCATCTCATTACAAGCCCGAGTTTATGGTTAACGTTAAAGAAACCGGCAAAGTTGTGATCGTCAATTATTCCGACTTGAACAACCTTAAGACGACGACGATTGACACACCGCGTTTTCTGCATGATGGCGGATTTGAGTCCACCAAGCGTTACTTCATGGATGCCGCCAATGCCTCCAACAAAATCGCGGTAATCGACATCAAGGAAGGTAAGCTGGCCGCCACAATTGACGTGGGTAAGGTTCCGCATCCGGGCCGAGGCGCAAACTTCATCGATCCAAAATTCGGACCGGTTTGGGCTACCAGCCACTTGGGTGATGACACCATCTCTGTAATTGGCACCGACCCTGTCAAACATAAGGCGGATGCATGGAAAGTGGTGCGCACCGTTAAAGGTCTCGGTAGTGGATCGCTGTTCATCAAGAGCCACCCCAAGTCAACCAACCTGTGGGTCGATGCGCCGCTCAACAAGGATGCTAAGACCAGCCAGTCTATCGGTGTGCTTGACATCAACAATCTTGACAAGGGTGTTACCGTGTTGCCGATTGCCGAATGGGCCAACCTGGGTGATGGCGCTAAACGTGTCGTTCAGCCGGAATACAACAAGGCAGGTGACGAGGTATGGTTTGCGGTATGGAACGCTGCCGACAAGAAATCTGCTATGGTTGTGGTTGACGACAAGACGCGCAAGCTGAAGAAAGTGATCACTGATCCAAGGCTGATTACGCCTACCGGTCACTTCAACGTCAACAATACGATGCACGACATTTACTAAGAAGCTTTTGGTAAATTCCGATCACGCCATTCCGGCGATCTTTGCCGGAATGGCGGATTTCAGAGGTTTACTCTGAAAAAAATGTAGTTGAAGGGCGGGCACGACTCGCCCTTTTTTGTTTCATCAATAAGTTTTGTAAAAAAACATAATGAAAATTCAATTAAACAAAGGACTAGTATTGTTTGCTTTGGGCTGTGTTTATGGTCTAGTTGCCGCAGCAAATGCTGCAGAGAGTGTTGGGTTGACAGAGATGGATGAAGTGGTTGTGACATCAACCAGAACTAACGCTTCAATTCCTGATGCGCCTGCAGTGGTGACGGTCGTAAACACCAAAAATATTGAAGCAAAAAATGCTTCGCGGCTTGGCGATGTGCTTGACCAAGTGCCGAGCCTTTACATGCGGGATGGTGTGCTTGGGCAATCGCAGGGCACATCGGGTACAAGCGGCATGTCCTTGCGCGGGGTAGATCAAAACAAAATTCTCATCCTGCTCGATGGGCAACCTATCCAGGATGGCCGGTCAGGAAAAGTGAATTGGCGAATTCCCTTTGTTGAAGATATTTCCCGCGTCGAAGTCGTGCCCGGTGCCTTCTCTTCGCTGTACGGCAGCAATGCCATTGGCGGAGTCATCAACATTATTACCAAGCAACCGGATAAACGCGAATTCACCGCGAAAATGAAAAAGGGCTGGGGCGATGCTAGCGGCGAGGATGCCAGTATTTATTTTCGCGATAAGATGGATAACGGCTTGGGGTTTGCTGCCGGATTAGGCTATCAAAAACGAGATAGCCATGTGAACGATTTTGTGGTCAGAACACCGGTAGCCGGTGCAGCCGGAACTCTTGTCTCCGGTGCGCAGGCAATTACCACCAGGGATGGTGCTATCGCGTATCTGGTAGCCGATAAAGGAACTACACCATGGAACTCTGCCAATGCAACAGCAAAACTTTTCTATAACCTGAATGCCAGCGACAAAATCTATGGCGGGATCGCTTATCAGGAAACCAAACAGGGTTACACACGGTTTAACACTTACCTCAGAAATGCTGCCGGAGCGCCTGTTTCGAGCGGAACGCTAGGCATCAATGGGCAGCGGGTAACACTGACAGAATCGAATTTTGTCAATAATTCACCGCTATACGAGGCTGCGACCCGATATTTTGTCGGTT
>CAIZNF010000397.1 GCA_903934275.1 uncultured Nitrosomonadales bacterium | reverse complement strand
GCTTGATATAATTAGTTGTCGTAATCTGCTCATCTATATGAAAAGTAATTTGCAAGATGAGTTATTTAAGAAGTTTCATCAAGCTTTAATGCATCAAGGGCTCTTGTTTATAGGACAGTCTGAGAATATCGGCACGCTGGGCAACACGCTATTTACAGCGATTGATCATTATCATCGGCTATATCGGCGCAAGAACTAATGAGGGCTTTTTAAAAAGACTTGATGTTTAAATTTAAGGACTGGTAGATTGACGGGGCTGTTTAAGTCTTATAATCAGCTCGCTAAAAGGATGATACGTGAATAAATTATTAACAATGCTTGAAAAACTGCAACTCACCACCAAACTCACCATTGGATTTGGCATCTGTATTGCTGTAGTGGTGATTCTGGGGCTCAGTAGCATACGTGCTCAGCAGCAAATGGTCGCGCATACAGAGGCAATTTATCAGAAAGACCTGCTCGGGATATCCCACATTAAGGAAGCCAACATCAACCTCATCTACATCGGACGAGCCTTGCGAGCAATGATCCTAGCCTCGACGCCGGAGCAGCGTGACAAGCAGAAAGCGCGGATGTACAAGGCCATGGCCACTCTGCAGATGGAGCTCGATGAAGCCAAGAAAACAATCTTCCGACCCGCAAACAAGAAATTGGTAGCTGATTTTGAGGGCCATTATGCACAATTTAAGGCTAACGTCGAGCGCGCCACGGACATGCTCTCGGAGCAGCAATATCAGTCCAATGAAGTGGCTGACTACACGGCGAGTGAGGAATTCACCAGAGCCGTCAACACGGCGGATGAGACACTGACCGCAATTTCCAATGCAAAATCTAAAGGCGCAGAGGAGCTTTTTCAAGAGACTCAAAAACTTGCTGCAGAATCCAGCAACTTAACGCTGCTGTTGATCTTTCTGGGCGTGCTTATTGGCTTGTTAGCTGGACTGATTATCGGACGATCCATCACCCATCCCATTCATCAGGTACGAGGCTCTATCGAAGGGCTGGCTGACGGCAAGCTGGACAATGACATCCCCTGTATTGACTACCCCAATGAGATGGGGATCGTAGCCCGTGCCTTAGCCAATCTACAAAAGGTATGCCGCGATATGGAAACCCAGCGCTGGGTCAAAACCCATGTGGCAGATATCTCCGCGCAAATTCAGCAAGCGGAAAACTACCCCGATCTCGCAAGGCGCCTGCTTTCCAATACTTGCCCTTTGCTCGGTGCAGGCCTCGGTGTGTTGTATATCCATGAGGAAAACCAGCTCCGCTTGTTGGGCAGTTACGGCTGGCGCGATCGCAAGCATCTTAATCAGACGCTGGAACTGGGCGAAGGTCTGTTCGGCCAGAGCGCGCTGGAAAAGCGGCCTATTACCATTCAGAATCCGCCCGAGGATTACACTAAAATTGGCTCTGCCTTAGGAGAGGCAACCCCACGTGTGTTAGCCGTTTTGCCCATTATGCATGGTGGCGAATTATTGGCAATGCTTGAGCTGGCGTCTTTCCAGTTAATCGGAGAGCGAGAAACTACGCTACTCGATGCACTATTGCCCGTCATCGCGGTGACATTGGAAATACTCGGTAAAAATCTGACAGCCCAACATATGATGAAAGAAGCTCAATTACGCGCCGATCAAATGGAAAAACAGGCAGCTCAACTTGAGGAAGCTTCTGTGGAAATGGACGCTCAACAATCTGAATTGTTGAAAACTGAGGAATGGTATCGCTGCATCGTTCAGGCAGCCGAGTCGATGCTGGTGATTGATGCGTCAGGGATCGTGGTTTTGTGCAATATCGGAGCTGAAGCGATGTTTGGTTATCAGGCTGGAGAACTCGAAGGTAAGCGCGTGGAAAGTTTGCTACCGTCTTGGACAGAGGCTTCAGCTGCCATGCAAAAACTCGATGCAGTGCGTAAAGACGGCCAGATATTTGCCATCCAGATTGCATCAACTAAACTTCCAGATATTGGCGAAAAAGGTGCTTGCACCTGTTTATCTTTGCTCAATTAGAGCGGTAATTGAATGGCACCAACTAGCTGAAAGAAAATAGGGATAAGAATGAATAAACTATTGACGTACCTTCAAAACAAAACTGTCTCACAGCGCATGGTTGCTTTTGCAGTGATCGCCATATTCGGCATTCTATTCGTGGGTGGATCTACTTTCCCCCAGTTGAAGCGGATGCAGGAAATTCAACAAGAGTTCTATGAGCACCCGCATGTCACGACTAATACGGTCAGGGATATGAAATTCACACTGTTGATGATGCGACGTACGACGCGGGATGCCATTTTCGAAGCAGACCCAGTAAAGCGAGAGTTGGCTATTACTGGCATCGAGACCTATCACAAGCTTTTTGCTGATCAAGTCGCCATTATTATGAAGTCATTTCTCGGTGACTCGCAACTCATTACTGACGTAGAAAACGAGTACAAAAATCAGATTGCCTATACCAACCTGACTATTGCGATCCTGAAGGCAGGTATTCAAGATGATGGACGGATCAGTGCCACTAGTCAGAATGTTGCTTGGGAGAGATGCAAGGATAGCAATCCGCAAAACCCCGGCCCGAGAGTAGCGGAAAAACTTAATCGGATCTACGAGGCGTCTTCCACATTTGCAGCCAGTATTAACCAAGAGGCTCAGGATATTTACCAGAAAGAGTTGTACGAAGCTGCTTATATCATTGTGTTCGGTGTGCTTGCGTTGTTGCTGGTTGCAGTATCTATTACCCGCTCGATTACACGTCCGTTGGCTGGCTTAAGGGGCAGTATTGTGGATTTGTCCAATGGTAAACTAAACGAAGCTATCCCTTATCAGGAACAACAAAACGAACTGGGTGATATTAGCCGTGGAGTGGCGGTATTGCAGGATGTTTATCGCAGCATGGAATCGCAGAACTGGGTCAAGAGTCATGTGACCGAGATTGCTACCGAACTCCAGCAAGCTAAAGACTTTACTGAACTGGCGCAAGGTTTTCTGTCTCAAGTTGCACCCTTGCTCAATGCTGGTCATGCCGTGTTTTATAATCTGGATGAATCAGGCAAAACTCTGCGCTTACTTGCTAGTTACGGTTATCGCCAACGTAAACAACTTAACCAGTATTTTGCAATCGGTGAGGGGTTGGTAGGCCAATGTGCGTTTGAAAAAACTTCCATCATGTTGACTAATCCGCCGGATGACTATATTCAAATCTCATCGGGACTTGGTGAAGCAGTGCCAAAATGTATTGAAGTGATGCCAATTTTGCATATCGATAAATTGCTCGGAGTCATTGAATTAGCCTCCTTTCAGCCTTTCGATCAGAAAGCCAACGCATTGCTAGAACAGATGATGCCCATGCTCGCTACAAGCATGGAGATACTAGAACGCAACGTCAGCACTAAACGACTTCTGGAAGAAACGCAGGAGCAAGCAAGACGGATGGAAGTGCAGGCCGCGCAACTTGAAGAACAGTCGATTGAGATGGAAGTTCAGCAGGCGGAACTCATGCAGACCGAAGCTTGGTTTCGTAGCATTTTAGAGTCAGCCCCAGACGGGATGTTGGTGGTAGACGAACATGGCACGATTATCCTATGCAATCCACAGATCGAAAATATTTTTGGCTATGAGCACGGTGAGCTCATGGGAGCTAGCGTCGATAATCTCGTGCCGATGAGCGTGCGTGGTGGCCATCCCACTCAGCGGTCAAAATTTATGACCGAGGAAGGTACTCGGGCAATGGGTGTTGGAATGCATCTTAAAGGCGTGCGTAAAGATGGTAGCGAGTTCCCGGTCGAGGTGGGTTTGAGTCGCTTGCCAGCGCTGGGTGGCAGAGGTGCTTGCGCCTGTGCCTCAGTGCGCGATATTACCGAGCGCAAAGAGACAGAGAATGCCATTCAAAGGGCTAAGGAACTTGCAGAAGATGCGACTAAAATGAAGTCTGACTTTCTCTCTAACATGAGCCACGAAATCCGTACGCCGATGAATGCCATAATCGGTATGTCGCACCTTGCACTCAAGACCGACATGACCCCGCGTCAGCGCGACTACATCAAAAAAATCCAGGGTTCAGGGCAGCATTTACTAGGTATCATCAACGACATTCTGGACTTCTCTAAGATTGAAGCTGGCAAGCTCACAGTGGAGCAGTCAGATTTTGAACTGACTAAAGTGCTCGACAATCTAGCTAATCTAGTTTCTGAAAAAACTAGCGCCAAGGGGCTTGAACTGGTGTTTGATATCGATCAGAAAGTGCCGCAACATCTTACAGGCGACTCGCTAAGACTGGGTCAGATTTTGATCAACTATGCCAACAACGCGGTCAAGTTTACTGAAGAGGGTGAAATTGTCATTAGCGCTAAAGTGCTGGAAGAAACTGAGAGCGACGTACTGCTGCATTTTGGCGTACGCGATACGGGCATCGGCCTCACTGAGGAGCAAAGAAGTCGGCTGTTCCAATCTTTCCAGCAGGCAGATACCTCGACGAGTCGCAAATATGGTGGCACCGGCTTGGGATTGGCTATTTCCAAGCAACTTGCCAACTTGATGCAGGGCGATGTTGGCGTGGATAGCGAGCCTGGCAAAGGCAGCACGTTCTGGTTTACAGCAAGACTGGGCAAGGCTGTTGGTCAGATCAGAAACCTCATACCTAACCCTGACCTGCGAGGCCGTCGTGTGCTAGTCGTCGACGATAATGAAATGGCGCGTAGCGTATTAGAGGATATGTTGACCAGCATGTCTTTCAAAGTTGACCAAGTGCCTGGAGGCAAGGAGGCACTGGCAGAAATTGAGATGGCAGCGAATGCTGGAACCCCGCATGAGATTGTGTTTCTTGATTGGCGCATGCCAGGCATGGATGGCATCGAAACCGCTAAGGCTATACGTAAGTTGTCATTGAAAAAGATTCCACACTTGGTGATGGTCACCGCTTATGGCCGTGAGGAAGTGATGAGAGAGGCAGAGGATGCAGGACTCGAGGATGTGCTGATCAAGCCAGTGAATCCTTCCCATTTGTTCGACACGGCCATGCGAATGCTAGGTGGGCAAGTTGAAGAAGCGCGTACCAGCGATCGTGAAGTGTCCAATATTATGGAAGACTTGGCGGTGATTAAGGGCGCATCCATTCTAGTGGCAGAAGATAATGAGCTCAATCAGGAAGTCGCGATGGGCTTACTCGCCGATGCTGGATTTGAGGTGGAAATCGCTAACAACGGCCAAGAGGCTGTGGACATGGTTGCGAAAAAGAACTATGACATCGTACTGATGGATATGCAGATGCCGGTCATGGATGGTGTTACCGCAACGATGGAGATTAAGAAGGATGAGCGATTCAAGGGATTGCCCATCGTTGCTATGACCGCTAATGCCATGCAGCAAGATAAGGAAAAATGTGCCGAGGCTGGCATGGTGGATCATGTGGCCAAGCCGATTGATCCAGACGAACTGTTCAAGACACTGCTCAAGTGGATTAAGCCAAGGCAATCTGTATCAGCTCAGGAAGCAACAAAGAGTGCCAAAAAAGCTGTGTCCAAAAAACAGGATAGTGGACTGCCTGACATCGCCGGATTGGATATTGAGTTGGGTATGAAACGCGTGCTCGGTAAAATACCACTCTATTTGAGCATGCTACGCAAGTACATCAGCAATCAGCAAAATACCCCTGCTGAACTGCGTGCTGCGCTAGATGCAAATGACAGCGCGACGGCGGAACGCATAGCCCACTCAGCCAAGGGGGTAAGTGGGAACATTGGCGCTTCTGGCTTACAGGCGATGGCGGGCGAGATCGAAAAAATGGTCAAGGACGGCGCGGCCCGAGATGCCATTGATGCCTGCATTGTGCCTTTTGCAGAAGCGCAATCAACCATGATTGCCGCTTTAAAAGATGCCGTGCCTCCGGAAGAAGTTAAGATTTCGTCTGAAGCGATGGATACTTCAAAGGCCGCAGAAGTATTAGGACGACTCAGAAATTTGCTTGCCGATGATGATAGCGAGGCAAGTTATGTATTGGAAGAAAATATTGACTTACTGCGCTTTGTACTTGGAGTAGATGCCTTCTCCAAAGTGGATCGAGCGATAAAGCAGTTCGATTTTGATAAGGCAATACAGCACCTTGACGACACCCTAAAATCTTCTTGAAATGACGAACAAGAGGTGGTC
>CAIZNF010000396.1 GCA_903934275.1 uncultured Nitrosomonadales bacterium | reverse complement strand
ACGATTTCATCGATATACATACCCGGGACCAGCTCTTCTATGTTGATCAATGTTTTCGCCATCACAAGCCCTTCCATCCAAAAGTGCCACTCAAACTGTTCACCGCAGATTATACCAACAGCCAAAAATACAACAGATTATCGTATTGGGCACGTTACGATTTTTCGGCCATGAGCGCGGCAGGTCTTTTACAATTTACGCATTATCCATTGAAACTGCCAACTTGCCGACCCGCCCTTCTACTTCGTGCATCTCCACTTCATGGCGCGGCAACGCGCCGTCATCCAGCCCTTGCAAATATTGTTGCATCGACACCAACACATAGCCCTGCGCCTGCCAACCTTGCAGCAATTGCTCGAATATCGGCATCCATTTTCCGCCTTCCAGTTCAGCGTGCAGGGTGAATACGTGGCCGGTGGACGGCGGTTTTTCGGTGAGTTGCAGGATGTGCTGCGCGATGTTATCCAACGTGATGCCGTCACGGTTCATCAACTCATCCAGCGTCGGCAAAGTGGTGGGCAACTGAGGGCAAGCGATGATCTCGGCCTGCCAGGTCGGGATGAAGGGATGCGTGCCGCGCGTATCCGAACTGTAGTCGAACCCCATGCGCTGCGTCAGGCGCAACGCGTGGCGATTGGTCTGCCATCCGGCGGCGGCGTGGGCGCGCGGCGCTTCGCCGAAGATTTTCGTGTAACGATCTACCGCGCGCTGCAACTCACGCCGCGTCCACTCGGCGCCCTTGCCCGCCACATGATCCTGCCAGCGGATATGATCGTAGCAATGGATGCCGGTCTCGAAGCCCGCATCGCGCACACCACGCATGATCTCCGCACATTTTCTGCCGATGTCCGGCCCCGGCAACAACGTGCCGTACAGCAGGGTCTTGATACCGTAATGCTCCACCACCGAAGTGCGTGACACCTTGCCGATAAAGCCGGGGCGGAACACGCGCTTGATGGCGCGCCCGGTGTGATCCGGGCCGAGCGAAAAAAAGAATGTGGCCTGCGCGTTGTGGCGTTGTAGCGCATCGACCAGGCGCGGCACACCCTCGCGCGTGCCGCGATAGGTGTCCACATCTATTTTAAGGGCAAGTTGCATATTGATTTAAAAAACAGTTGTCCGCAGATTACACAGATTTTCGCAGATTAAACAATAAACATCTTTGGCTTGCTGACCCGCCATCGTCTGAAATCTGCGTTAATCTGCGTAATCTGCGGATAGAGCTTTGGTTTTTAGATTGATTAGTCTGCAGGGGTTAATCGACCAGACCGCGCGCTTCCGCCACTTGCCCGCGATACGCATCGAATATATTGCGCAATGTGTCGGCCATGTTGACGGTCGGTTTCCAGCCGAGTTCCTCGCAGGTGTTGGTGATTTTCGGCACGCGGTTCTGCACGTCCTGATAGCCCTTGCCGTAATACTCCGCCGAGGTTGTCTCGACGATCTTCACCTCCTGCGCCGAGTCGCGGTATTCCGGGTATTCCTTTGCCAGCGTGAGCATCATGTCCGCGAGGTCGCGGATCGCGTAGTTGTTGGTCGGGTTGCCGATGTTGTATATCTTGCCGGTGGCGATGCCGTTCTTGTTCTCGATGATTTTCATCAGCGCAGCGATGCCGTCGTCGACGTAAGTGAATGCGCGTTTCTGGTGCCCGCCGTCGACTAAGCTGATGTTCTCGCCGCGCACGATATGACCGAGGAATTGCGTAACCACGCGCGAGCTGCCTTCCTTCGGCGTATGGATCGAATCCAGCCCCGAGCCGATCCAGTTGAACGGACGGAACAGAGTGAAGTTCAGCCCTTCCATGCCGTAACCCCAGATCACACGATCCATCAGTTGTTTTGAACAGGAATAAATCCAGCGCGGTTTGTTGATCGGGCCGCAGATCAATTCAGAATTTTCCGGATCGAATTCGTCGTCATGGCACATGCCGTACACTTCCGAGGTGGAGGGGAATACCAGATGCTTGTTGTACTTAACCGCCGCGCGCACGATAGGCAGGTTGGCCTCGAAGTCCAGCTCAAACACGCGCAACGGCTGCTTAACGTAAGTGGCCGGCGTGGCAATCGCCACCAGCGGCAGGATCACGTCGCACTTGCGGATGTGGTACTCCATCCACTCCTTGTTGATGGTGATGTCACCCTCGAAGAAGTGAAAGCGCGGTTGCCCGAGCAGATCGGTGATGCGCTCGGAATTCATATCCATGCCGTACACTTCCCAATCGGTGGTGGCGAGAATACGGTTGGACAGATGATGGCCGATGAAGCCGTTCACGCCGAGAATCAATACTTTTTTCATTTCCATTTCCTTAACAATTAAATTCTTCCGTCATTCCCGCGCAGGCGGGAATCCAGTCTACCCAAGCACTCCCGCGTAGCGGATCAACACCAAGGTTTTGTCCGCTACGCGGTCAGCATTATTTTTTGCTGGATTCCCGCCTGCGCGGGAATGACAATTTTTATATGCCAAATTCAAACTGTCCCGCACCATACTTCGCGGCGAATTCCGCCGCACTCATCTCGATACCGCCCAGCTCGAAGCGCACCACGCGAAGCACGCCGCTGCCGCAGATCGCATAAGCCTTGCCATCCTTGACGTAAAAAGCGGGCTTCTCACCAGACACTTCGCATCCGGTATCTAGCGTCTGCAAAATTCGCATCGGCTTGCCCATCAACTGTGTGGTCGCGCCCGGATACGGCGGAGCCACGGCGCGCACCAAGTTGTGTATCTGCCGCGCACTTTGCGACCAGTCGATGATGCCGTCTTCCGCCTTGCGCCCGCCGAAATACGCGCCCTTGCTCAAGTCCTGCTTCACTCTTAGTGCAGCTCCCGCCAGCAACGCGGGAAGCACGCCATTCAGCGCGATCTCCGCTGCCACCGTCACTTTCTGGAACACATGCAGCGCGGTGTCATCGGGCAAAATCGGCACCGCCTGCTGCGCCACGATATCGCCGTTGTCCGGCTTCTCGGTCATGTAATGCAGCGTCGCGCCGGTTTCCGTTTCGCCGTGGATGATCGCCCAATTCACCGGCACGCGACCACGGTATTTCGGCAGCAGCGAGCCGTGCATATTCAGCGCGCCCCATTTTGGAATTTCCAGCAACTCGCGCTTGAGCATCTCGCGGTAGTAGAACGAAAAAAAGAAATCCGGCTGCAATGCGCGAATTTGCTCGATCACTCCAGGCGTATTCGGATTGTCCGGCGTGATCACCGGGATGCCGTGTAACGCCGCTAATTCCGCCACGCTATCGAACCAGATAGTTTCTTTCGTGTTGTCGCGGTGCGTGACCACCAGCGGCACTTCGACACCATGCGCGAGCAGCACGCTCAGACAGCGGTAGCCTACGTTATGGTAGGCGAACACAACCGCACTACTCATCGCGTTTTTCCAGTATCGCCTCGACCAGATAGCGCGGCCTGTGGCGCACCTGCTGGTAGATACGCCCGATGTATTCGCCCAGCAGACCGATGCCAAACAGCGTGATGCCGATCAGGAAGAAGGCAATGGCGAACAGCGTGAACAGCCCTTCCGCTTCCGGGCCGATCATCAAGCGGCGCACGAACAGAAACACCACGAAAAATGCCGACAACACAGAAATCGCAATGCCCAGCATGGAAAACATCTGCAACGGCACCAGCGAAAAACTAGTCATCAGATCGAAGTTGAGGCGAATCAGGCTGTACAGCGAATATTTCGATTCCCCCGCCACGCGCTCGTCATGCCCGACCACTACCTCGGCGGGGTTGCGCGCAAAGGTATAGGCCAGCGCCGGGATGAACGTGCTCACCTCGCGGCAGGAATTGACCGCGTCGATAATGCGCCGGTCGTAGGCGCGAAACATGCAGCCCTGGTCGGTCATCCTGATGCGCGTGATGCGCTCGCGCAGCCCGTTCATCGCGCGCGACGCCACGTGCCGCCACCAGCTGTCGCTGCGCTGGCGACGGATCGAGCCAACGTAATCGTGCCCCTCGTCCATCTTCGCCAGCAGCAGGCCGATGTCCTCCGGCGGATTCTGCAAATCGGCGTCCAGCGTGACCACGCGCTGTCCGCGGCTCTGCTCAAAAGCCGCCATGATCGCCATGTGCTGGCCGAAGTTGCCGTTGAACAGGATCACCCGCGTCACATCCGGGCGCGCCTGGAACTGCTCGCGCAGAATCGCAGCGGAGCGATCGCGGCTACCGTCGTTGACGAACAGAACCTCGTAGGAAATGCCGAGCTTGTCCAGCGCCGGATACAGCCGATCGAACAGGCTCTGCAAACCCTGCTCTTCGTTATAGACGGGGATGACGACAGAAAGTTGGGGTGTGCTCATAAGGGCGGCATTTTACCGCATGGGGCGGAGTTAGCGAAATCGGGAATAGCCTGCAAGATGAAACTCAATGTAGCACACGCTACGCTGGCTACCTTACCGCCATCAGCCCCAGCCATTTCTCCATTGGATCAAAATCCCGATCTTTGTGCAGCAGGGGGATATTGTTAAGGATACAGAAGGTGCCAATCATCACATCTACCGTCTTGCGCACCGTCACGCCTTGTTTGCGTAACGCCCGGTAATTTCTGGCTGTTTGCAGCGCCACTTCACGCCCCAGCATTTCCCGAAACGGCAGCAGTGCCAACAAGTTTTGCGCTCGTTTGAATTCGATATCACTGGCGAAACCCTGCAACACTTCCGCCATGATGATATCGCCCATCAGGATGTTCTCCTGCCCCAGCAAGGCATCCAGCCGGTCAGTTTTGGTGTTTGCAACGCCGCTGAAGTAATCAATCCAGACGGATGAATCGACCAAAATCATTTGTCGGTGCGCGACGCTGCCAAATCGCCACTCCACTTCAGCTTGCCGCGCGCAGAGCGGATTTTCTCCTGTTGCTTGAGTTGCACCAGCAGGCGCAACCCCGCCTCAACAATTTCCCGTTTGGTTGGCAATCCAGACAAGCTCGATGCCTGTTGCATCAAATCGTCATCAATCACGATATTAGTACGCATGTCCACTCCTTAGGGTGATGT
>CAIZNF010000395.1 GCA_903934275.1 uncultured Nitrosomonadales bacterium | reverse complement strand
GCTTGGCTTCGGCACTGATGGAAACCAGGTTGCCATCGACTGTCACATGGATATCATCCTTGTTCACGCCGGGAATTTCCGCGTTGACAAGATACTTCCCGTCCGACTCTTTTACATCCATCCTGATCTGCGGTTCCATCTCCATTCCCTCGCGAAAAAGCGAAGATGGCCGCATCATGAATTTGTTGAACACATCGTCGATATCCAGAAGTGGGTCAAAACGTGTGAGTGCGCTGCCAATTGGGCTGTAACGAGTTATTCCATTCATGGTGCTTCTCCTTTGGTGGGTTAAATAATAGTGCTGCGTAGGACATCAAAAAAACTGTTAAAAAACCTGCTGGTTGGGGGCTTGTCCACTCCCCCCAATCAATTGAACAAGCCTCCGCGCTGCCTCCCTCTGATCAGCGGCATGGCTTGCCGAATCCAGCGAGGTCAACAGCTCATCAATGCACAGCAGCACATCCCTGCGCTGATGACACTTCATTTCCATCAACGCGGAATATGACTCTTCGGGTGAAGAAAGTTTTGGGCCCATAACAACTCCTGTTGGATGCGGAAAAATGAAACCACTTCACAGCGGCATCACTGGGCGGATAATGCTCCATCTCGGCGTGGGGTGTTGTCGGTGTTTGTCTGATTTTTGTGTAGGGGGTTTAGAAATTTTGCTATCAGTGTTTGCCTGACAGGGTGCGGCAAGAACAGGGGGGAAGATGCCTGCCCTGTGGGAGCGATCTCCAGGCCGCGATTCTCAGGCAACTCATCGCGGCCTAGAGACCGCTCCTTGTATCTTTCTTTCCGTGGTGGTTAGCTACTACCACGCGAAGCAGAGGAAGCTTGCATCGCTCCTTAAGGCTCGACCTTGTTAAGTAGATCAAGCCCTCTGCTTCACCTATCGCCAGCAAAGACACTGAACGGAAGCAATTGGCCACATTGCAATGGAACATTGACGACCACATCAACAAACATCCCGATCTGAATAGAGATATGGCTTTAAGACACAGAAACATTGATCGCCTTGGTCTTGGCCTTTTCGGATTTGGGCAGCGTGATATTGATCATGCCATCCTTGAACTCGGCCTTTACCTTATTTTCGTCAGCATCGTCCGGCACTCGGAAGCTACGCACAAAGCTGCCGTATGAACATTCAACACGGTGAAATTTCTTTCCCTTCTCTTCTTTCTCGCGCTTGCGTTCACCTTGAACGGTGAGCATACCGTCCTGAATAGTGACATTGACATCCTCTTTCTTCACGCCGGGAATTTCACCTTTGACCAGATACGCCCCATCGGTCTCACTGATATCGACGGAAGGCATCCAGTCGGCCACTGCCAACATCTCGCGATCCGGTTCAGCGCGAGCCGTGTGCCGTCCAAAAATACGGTTCAGGCTGTCGGAAACATCTTCCAATTCCCTGAATGGATTCCATTTAACCAAGTTCATGTCAATTCTCCTTTATGAGCGTATTCAAAGCAGTCCTCGCGCCAACAGCAACCCGCCTGGCTGCATTCGCCATTGTAGGCGGTAGCAAAGCAGTCGAAATTACCCTCGCCGATTTGAATGCATTTAATCAGCTCTGTTTTTGAAAGTTTATTGGGCTTGATGCCGTGTTCCCTGGCAATGCTGCGTATGTCTTCGAGTCTCATGACGGTTCTCCTGGCTGATAGCAGTTGCGGTTAAATTCGGGTTTTTCATTAGTCGGTGCTGGCATAAAATCTAACGAATAATTTGGCGCACCCTCCCTCCCCTCCTGCACCAACATTTCTGTCATGGCACGCTCGATCTCTTCAGGTTGAGTAAGATTCCAGCTCATGATGCCCCCTTTATAATGTGAAAAAATGTACGGATATTTCGGGCCACTTGTTTGGTTTCGGTTCGTCCGGCTCAGGTACCTCCCGGACGAGCCTTCCCCCGCAAAAAAACCTTTTGTTCCACATCCGAAAATCCATAATAAGAAGTGTTTAAGTAGCGCGTGACATCTGTAATTTCATCTTCTGTCCAGGCTTGGCCGATGCTGGCCTGCCAGCGACGTACCTGAAATTTCAGACTACCCAGATCCGTTACCAACTTTTTCTCCCGCCAATAAATTTTTGAAGTGTGGCAGGCAGCGCAGTAGGTGTAGTAAAGCAACGCGCCGCGCGTGCCACCAACTTTCAGCCGAGAATCCGCCTGAGCGCCAGATATCGTAAAGTCGGGGTACACAGCGGTTGCCCATATATCACCCACATCAACCCCGGCGTGCGCCGGCGGTATGGTCGGCTTATCGCCGCAACCGACAAGCGCCAACGCAACCACCATCAGCAAAATTCGCCGTGCGGACACCGCATTCCCCGGTGGCGGCGTTTTAGCAGGAGTTGCCATGTTCGCTAGCCAAGAGAAACCACGAAACAGTCCTTACGCCACATACAACCGGTCTGATCGCATGCACCGTCACTTGCTGTGCCGAAACAGGCAAAGTTACCCTCACTGCTTTGGATTGATCTGATCAGCTCAGCTTTGGGAAGCTTGCCAGAATTGATTCCGTGCGACTTGGCGATGTCGCGTAGCTCTTCGAGTTTCATAATAATTCTCCTTGTAATTGACCTGCGAATGTATGGGACTCCCCTGCCCCGCTAATTCCACCTATCCTTCAAATGGGAAGCAATTTGTAGGCCGGGCTGTGCCAGACAGCCATGTCTGGCAGGTAGAACCCGTCCTACCCGCCCCACGTTATTGCACTATTGATAGAGAAATGGAACAACAGGGAGCAACGCCTCGTTTGGCAGAACCCATGCGCGAATACTGCACCTTCGCACGCAGGTGGGGTATCGGTGTTTGTCTGATTCTGGTGTAGGGGGATTGGAAATTTTGCTGTCAGTGTTTGTCTGATAGCCATGCAGTGCGGAATGCGGTGACGAAGGAACCGCATCCCGCGAAATTAGCTGTTTTATCCCAAGCAAGAACGAGCCGGAACCAAGAATGTAGATCGGATTCTGCCCGACGTGGTGGGCAAAGCCCACCATATACGGTTTCATCCTAAAAACCGCAGTTAGCGGAAAATGTCATTTTACTTCAACGCGCTGAACCGCTCTTGTAGGTGCGAATTCATTCGCACGTAACATGTTGTTCGGGTGAATGAACTCGCCCCCACCCTCCGCCCGACTGCGGTTTTTAGGTTCATAGCGCGCAGGTTGGGCACGCTACGCTTTGTCCAACCCACGAAACTCGCCTTGCCCGTCAAGTTCAACCAGGATCACCGGTTGCTGATTCTGGCTGCTCAATATGCCGGATTTTTTCTTTCAAATCGAAAGCTTTATTTTCCAGCGCAATATTTTTGCTGTTCAATTCGTCATTTATTTTTTCCTGCTCAGATTTTTCCTGATAAAAAGTTTCGCAATCGATCTTCCATTCACGGATTGATTTTCCGTTTAGCCTACTCACGCCTTTATGGTCTGTTATTTCGTCGTTTTCCGGCTGTGGCTGAGCGGCGGCATACGCCACTTGCTCGGCCATACACTGGCTGAGATATTTTCCGGTCACCATGACTTCCTTGACCGCTTCCAATAGGGTTTCCGGAGAACAAGTCTTGCAGAGATATCCGTTTGCCCCTGCTCTCATTGCTTTCAACACCATCGGCACATGATCATCGGCGCTGAGCATTAAAATATGCATAGCGGGGAAGTATATTTTTAGCAAAGGAATCAGATCCACGCCACTTAGGCCGGGCATGGATATATCGAGCAACAGGAGATCAACGGGAATAGTGCGCAACTTGTGCAATAGCTCTTTGCCGCAAGCCGCTTCAGCGACCACTTCAATACCTGGCTGCGTCGCAAAGTATTGAACCAAAGCAACACGGATTAAATCGTGATCGTCAACTATCATCAAACGAAT
>CAIZNF010000394.1 GCA_903934275.1 uncultured Nitrosomonadales bacterium | reverse complement strand
ATCGAGTATGAAAAGATTGATGCGTTGCGTGGCATGAACATTACCATCACCACCTCCGCGAAAACCGACGACGAAGCCAAGGCGCTTCTGTTGGCATTCAAACTCCCAATAAAGAAATGAGGGGCTAACTAATGGCTAAGATGGCAGTAATTAACCGCGAGCAAAAACGCCGTGACACCGTGAAAAAATTTGCGGTCAAGCGTGCCGGGTTGTTGGCGACAATCTCCAACATGAAGCTCAGTGATGAAGACCGGGCAGCGGCGCGTTTGAAGTTGCAGGCATTGCCGCGTGATTCCAGCCCGGTTCGCTTGCGCAACCGTTGCGCATTGACAGGTCGTCCGCGCGGAACATTCAGGAAGTTCGGTTTGGGGCGTATCAAGGTACGTGAATTCGCGATGCGCGGTGAAATACCCGGTATCGTCAAGGCCAGCTGGTAGGGGAAATTATATGAGTATGAGTGATCCGATCTCCGACATGTTGACGCGTATTCGTAATGCGCAGATGGCGGAAAAAACCAAGGTGGCAATGCCTTCTTCGAAGCTGAAGGTGGCGATTGCGGTAGTCTTGAAAGACGAAGGTTATGTGGATGGCTTCAATGTCGTCAAGGGCGATGGTGGCAAAGCCACGCTGGAAATCGGCCTGAAATATTACAGTGGTCGTCCGGTAATCGAAAAGATTCAGCGCATCAGCCGCCCAGGCCTGCGTATTTACAAGGGATCCGAAGATATTCCCAAGGTTATGAACGGGCTGGGTATTGCTATCGTTTCCACTTCCAAAGGTTTGATGACCGACCGCAAAGCGCGCGCCAATGGTATTGGCGGTGAAGTGCTGTGCGTTGTCGCGTAGCGAGGTAAATATGTCCAGAGTTGCCAAGAATCCTGTCGTTTTGCCCAGTGGTGTTGAAGTTGTGCTGGCTGCAGGTGAAGTTTCGATAAAAGGCCCGTTGGGCATCCTTAAGCAAGCCTTGTCGGGCGATGTGAGCGTGGTGCGCGAGGGCGATAGCCTGTTGTGCAAGGTGCAGAACAGCTCCACGCAGGCCGATGCGATGTCCGGTACGATCCGCGCATTGCTGGCTAACATGGTGCAGGGTGTGAGCAAGGGTTTTGAACGTAAGTTGAATCTGGTTGGTGTGGGTTATCGCGCGCAGGCTGCCGGTGATACGCTGAACCTGACTTTGGGTTTTTCCCACCCGGTCGCTTACAAGATGCCTGCCGGCATCAAGGTTGAAACCCCGACGCAAACCGAAATCGTGCTGAAAGGCGTGGACAAACAACGGGTCGGACAAGTTGCCGCTGAAATTCGCGCTTTTCGCGAACCTGAGCCATACAAAGGCAAAGGCGTGCGCTATAGCGATGAAGTGGTGATCCTGAAAGAAACTAAGAAGAAATAATTAAGGCAGAACTAATTGAGGTTGATATGTTGATCAAAAAAGTAGCGCGTCAGCGCAGGGCACGCAAAACCCGTGCTCGTATTGCTGAAAAGAAATCGGTTCGTCTTGCGATAAGCCGTACCAATTTTCACATCTATGCACAAGTGATTTCCGCGTGCGGAAGCAAAGTGCTGGCCAGCGCATCCAGTGTCGAACCGGATGTCCGCAAGGATTTGGCGAATGGCGGCAACATGGCTGCTGCGGTTGTGGTGGGCAAGCGTATCGCCGAAAAGGCGAAAAGCGCGGGCATTACCCAAGTGGCGTTTGACCGTTCCGGTAACCGGTATCATGGCCGTGTCAAGGCGTTAGCTGAAGCCGCACGCGAGCATGGACTACAGTTCTGATTGGAGTTGAGTAATGGCTAAGCCGCAAGGAAAGATGCAACAGCAGGAAGCGCGCGATGACGGCATGATCGAAAAGATGATCTCCGTGAACCGCGTCACCAAGGTAGTCAAGGGTGGCCGCATTATGGGCTTTGCCGCGTTGACCGTGGTCGGCGATGGCGATGGTCGAGTGGCGATGGGCAAGGGCAAATCGAAGGAAGTGCCGGTTGCCGTGCAAAAAGCGATGGAAGAAGCGCGCCGTAATCTGGCAAAAGTAAGTTTGAAAAATGGCACGTTGCATCACACGGTGATCGGTAAGCATGGCGCGGCTAAGGTGCTGATGCAACCGGCATCGGAAGGTACCGGCATTATTGCGGGCGGCGCGATGCGCGCGGTGTTCGAGGCGGTAGGTGTGCGTGATGTGCTGGCTAAGTGTATCGGTTCCAGCAATCCTTACAACGTGGTGCGCGCCACATTGAACGGTTTGAAGGCATTGAATTCGCCGTCCGAAATTGCAGCCAAGCGCGGCAAGAGCGTTGACGAGATTTTGGGGTAAAACATGGCTAAAGCTAAAGCAATTGCTAAAACAATCAAAGTGACGCAGGTCAAGGGCCTGATCGGCACCAAGCAATCACATCGCGATACGATTCGCGGCTTGGGACTGCGTCGCATCAACCATACCGTGCAGCTGGAAGATACTCCCTGCGTACGCGGCATGATCAACAAAGTGTTCTATCTGGTTAAGTGCGAGGCATAAAAATGCAACTCAATAATATTCAACCTGCACAGGGAGCCAAGCACGCCAAGCGTCGTGTTGGTCGTGGTATCGGTTCCGGTTTGGGTAAGACTGCCGGTCGCGGGCACAAGGGGCAGAAATCACGCGCAGGCGGTTTTCATAAAGTTGGCTTCGAGGGTGGTCAAATGCCGCTGCAACGTCGCTTGCCGAAGCGAGGTTTCGTTTCGCTGACACGTTACGACACGGCGCAAGTACGATTGTCAGACCTGCAAAAAATGCCGGTTGATGATATTGATATATTGGCGCTCAAACAAGCGGGTGTTATTCATGCGAACGCTTTGACTGTAAAAGTTATTCTGTGCGGTGAAATTTCCCGCGCGGTGAAGTTGCGAGGTTTGCTGGCAACGAAGGGTGCGCGCTCAGCGATTGAAGCGGCTGGCGGAAGCATTGCCGAGTAAGGCTAGTACGTGAGCACAGTTAAGAGCGTAAACAAGAGTAAGTATGGCGATTTAAGCCAGCGTCTTTGGTTTTTGCTGGGCGCGTTGGTGGTGTTTCGTATCGGTGCGCATATCCCGGTGCCGGGCATTGACCCGACAGTGTTGGCTGATTTATTCAAATCGCAAAAAGACGGCATTCTGGGCATGTTCAACATGTTTTCGGGTGGTGCGCTGGAACGTTTCACGATTTTTGCGCTGGGAATCATGCCCTACATTTCGGCATCGATCATCATGCAGTTGGCCGCGATAGCGGTTCCGCACATTGAACAGTTGAAGAAAGAAGGCGAAGCGGGACGACGCAAGATAACGCAGTACACCCGCTATGGCACGCTGGCTTTGGCCTTATTTCAGGCGTTTGGTATTTCGGTGGCGTTGCAATCGCAACCCGGATTGGTGCCGAATCCCGGCGCAATGTTCCAGCTAACCTCGGTGATTACCTTGGTAACCGGTACGATGTTCTTGATGTGGCTGGGTGAGCAGATTACCGAACGCGGTTTGGGTAACGGTATTTCACTGATTATTTTTGCGGGTATCGCGGCGGGGTTGCCCAGCGCGATTGGCAGCACTCTGGAATTGACACGCACTGGTGCCTTTTCCATTCCACTGGTGTTGTTGCTGTTCTTCGGTGCTATTGCAGTTACTGCTTTAGTGGTGTACGTCGAACGTGGGCAGCGCAAGATTTTGGTAAATTATGCCAAACGGCAAGTGGGCAATAAGGTATATGGCGGACAAAGCTCCCATCTACCTTTAAAGCTGAATATGGCCGGTGTGATCCCGCCGATATTTGCTTCCAGCATTATCTTGTTTCCGGCGACGATCGCGGGCTGGTTTGGCAGCGGGCAAGGAATGAATTGGCTGAAGGACATAAGTAGCATGTTATCTCCGGGTCAACCGATTTATGTATTGGTATATGCTTCGGCGATTATATTTTTCTGTTTTTTCTATACGGCGTTGGTGTTCAGCCCCAAGGAGACAGCGGATAATCTGAAAAAGAGTGGAGCATTTTTGCCCGGTATACGGCCTGGTGAGCAGACTGCACGCTATGTTGAAAAGATCATGTTACGCCTGACGATGGTTGGTGCGGTGTACATTACTTTGGTATGTTTGTTGCCGGAATTTTTGGTGGTGAAGTGGAATGTGCCGTTTTACTTTGGCGGAACATCGCTGTTGATTCTGGTGGTGGTAACGATGGATTTTATGGCACAAGTACAGTCTTATCTGATGACGCATCAGTATGAAAACCTGCTGAAGAAAGCCAATTTCAAAGGTGGTCTAGCGCGCTGATGGCTAAAGAAGATGTGATTCAGATGGCTGGAGAGATCGAGGAGTCGTTGCCGAATGCAACATTCCGGATCAAGCTGGAAAATGGTCATGTGGTGCTGGGTCACATTTCTGGGAAAATGCGTATGCATTACATTCGTATTCTGCCAGGCGACAAAGTGACTGTGGAGTTGACACCCTACGATTTGAGCAAGGCGCGTATTGTGTTCCGCGCAAAATAGTGGAGTTGGAAGTAGGGAATAGGGCTGGTTTTTACACTGCCCACCAGGGTGCGTAGCACCGCCCCGCTTCACAGATTTTAGGAGAAGCAAATGAGAGTCCAAGCATCAGTAAAAAAGATCTGCCGTAACTGCAAGATCGTTATTCGTAAACGCGTGGTGCGGGTGATATGTAAAGAGCCTCGCCACAAACAACGCCAAGGCTGATTGAACAAAAAGGCCGGTGGGTGGTATAATTTCAGACTTTTAAAGATAGGGTAGCTGCATGGCACGTATTGCAGGGGTCAATATCCCCAATCATCAACACGCTGTGATTGCTTTGACTGCAATTTACGGTATCGGACGTATGCGATCGCAAGTTATTTGCGCATCGGCTGGCGTGAAAGCCTCCACCAAGATGAAAGACTTGACTGACGCAGAAGTTGAAAAACTGCGCGAACAAGTCGGAAAGTTTTCAGTGGAAGGTGATCTGCGTCGTGAAACGACAATGAATATCAAGCGCCTGATGGATTTGGGTTGCTATCGCGGCGTACGCCATCGTCGCGGCTTGCCATGTCGCGGCCAGCGCACCCGCACCAATGCTCGTACCCGTAAGGGGCCACGCAAGGCGATTGCCGGCGCCAAGAAGTAATTTTTAGAGGATTAGATAATGGTTAAGCCAAGCACGAAAGTGCGCAAGAAAGTCAAAAAGAACGTAGCCGAAGGTATCGCGCACGTTCATGCTTCTTTTAACAACACTATCGTCACTATTACTGACCGCCAAGGCAATACTCTGGCGTGGTCCACCAGTGGCGCGCAGGGGTTCAAGGGTTCGCGCAAGAGCACGCCTTTCGCGGCGCAGGTTGCGGCAGAGACAGTGGGCAAGGCTGCGGTTGAATGTGGCGTTAAAAATCTTGAGGTGCGTATCAAGGGTCCCGGTCCAGGCCGCGAGTCCGCTGTGCGCGCATTGAATGCGGCTGGCTTTAAAATCACCAGCATTTCCGATATTACGCCGGTGCCGCACAACGGTTGCCGCCCGCCTAAAAAGCGCCGTATCTAAATTTTTGGGAGTCGATCTTGGCTAGAAATCTCGATGCAAAGTGCCGTCAGTGCCGCCGTGAAGGTGAGAAGCTGTTTCTGAAGGGCGAAAAATGTTTTACCGATAAATGTGCCGTTGAACGCAGAGCCTATCCGCCCGGCCAGCACGGGCAAAAGAAAAATACCCGCTTGTCCGAATACGGCGGCCAGTTGCGTGAAAAACAGAAAGTGCGCCGTATTTATGGCGTGCTGGAGAAGCAATTTCGCCTGACCTACAAACAAGCGGAAAGCCAACGCGGCATTACCGGCGAAAGTTTGTTGCAAATTCTGGAATCGCGCTTGGATAATGTTTCTTACCGCATGGGCTTCGGCGCGTCGCGCGCAGAGGCGCGTCAAACAGTGCGCCATAATGGGCTGCTGGTAAACGGCAAGCGTGTGAATATCCCTTCTTATCAAGTGCGCCCCGGCGATGTGGTTGAAGTGGCCGAAAAATCCAAGACGCAACTGCGTATCAAGGCGGCACTGGCCGCCGCCGAGCAGCGCGGTTTTCCTGAATGGATTGAAATGGACACCAAAGCATTCAAGGGTACATACAAAGCCAAGCCGCAACGTGCTGAATTGCCTGCAACTATTAACGAGCATCTCGTGGTCGAGTTGTATTCCAAGTAATCCACACGGAGTAGCGTATGCTTAAGAACGAATTTTTAAAACCCCGTATTATTGATGTGCAAAAAATTTCAGCCACCCAGGCCAAGGTGGTGATGGAGCCATTTGAACGTGGCTACGGTCACACATTGGGCAACGCATTGCGCCGTATTCTGCTGTCTTCGATGGACGGTGCAGCCCCGACTGAAGTAAAGATGGCGGGCGTGCTGCACGAATACGCGACCATAGACGGCGTGCAGGAAGATGTCGTAGATATTCTGTTGAACCTGAAGGGCGTGGTACTGCGGTTACACAATATGCAAGAAGTGGTGCTGAGTATAAAGAAAGAAGGCCATGGCGTGGTAACTGCGGCTGATATCAGCGGTAATGCAGATGTCGAAGTGGTCAACCCTGACCATGTGATTGCGCATTTGACCGCAGGTGGTAAGCTGGACATGCAGATCAAAATTGAACGTGGACGCGGATATGTGTCGGCAATTTCCCGTCAGGCTTCGAATGAAACGCGTGCAGTTGGCTATATCGCGCTGGACGCATCGTTCAGCCCGGTCAGCCGAGTTAGCTACGCTGTCGAAGGTGCGCGCGTGGGACAGCGCACCGACCTTGATAAATTGGTGTTGCATATTGAGACCAATGGTGCTATCGATCCAGAGCAGGCGATTCGCAATGCGGCGCGCATTCTGGTCGACCAATTTTCTGTGTTCGCCGCGCTGGAAGGCACTGAGCCTATAGTCGAAAAGGTGCAAGCGCCCAAGGTTGATCCGATTCTGTTGCGCCCGGTGGACGATTTGGAATTGACCCCGCGCTCCTCGAACTGTCTCAAAGCGCAAAGCATTCACTATATTGGCGATCTGATTCAATATACCGAAAACGATTTGCTGCGCACACCGAATTTGGGCCGCAAATCGCTGAATGAAATCAAGCAAGTTCTCGCCGAGCACAATTTGTCGTTGGGTATGAAGCTGGAAAATTGGCCTGTCGCCACCGCTTAACGCGGCGGAATACAACAGAAACAGCAAAAATTTAGAAGCCCAAAAAATCAAGAAGTATTTTAGAGAGGCAAATCATGCGTCACCGTTTAGGCTTAAGAAAACTCAACCGTACCAGCAGTCATCGTCTGGCGATGTTTCGCAATATGACTGTGTCGCTGTTACGCCACGAACTCATCAAGACCACCCTGCCCAAGGCAAAGGAACTACGCCGTGTTGCGGAACCCATCCTGACATTGGGCAAGACTCCGAGCTTGGCAAACCGCCGCTTGGCATTTGCGCGTTTGCGTGACCGTGAAATGGTCACCAAGCTGTTTGACGAGCTTGGACCGCGTTACGCGGCACGCAATGGCGGCTATCTGCGCATCCTCAAGTTTGGTTTCCGCCAGGGCGACAACGCTCCGATGGCCTTGATCGAGTTGATGGATCGCCCGGCAGATGCAACAGCGGTTGAAGCCGAGTAAATAGTGGTGATGCATATAAAGAGTTAAACAAAAAAGCCGGATTCGTTCCGGCTTTTTTGTGCTTTTTGATATAACCCCAAAAATGGCAATTTGTCCGAAAAAATACGAAAGATACGAACAAATGCAAATAATTTTTGCTATGAATTGATATCGGTGGGTGAATTGCCGCGTTTCAGCAACATTTTCGTATTTCGTGCTTTTCGTGGATAATTGTTTCTTTTAGGATAACTTAACGGGAGAGAATTATGGCAAACTGGTTTGCAGACAACTCACAATCAATCGGACGCACTCCGCTGGTGCGGCTCAACCGTATCACTGATGGCGCGCCTGCCACCATCCTCGCCAAGATCGAAGGTCGTAATCCGGCCTATTCGGTCAAGTGCCGCATCGGCGCGGCGATGGTTGCTGATGCCGAGAAACGCGGACTGCTCGGCCCCGGCAAACATCTTGTTGAGCCGACCAGCGGCAATACCGGCATTGCGTTGGCCTTTGTCGCCGCCGCACGCGGCATCCCGCTTACTCTGACCATGCCGGAAACAATGAGCATCGAACGGCGCAAACTGCTGATTGCGTTCGGCGCTACACTGGTTCTGACCGAAGGAGCCAAAGGTATGAACGGCGCGATTGCCAAGGCCGAAGAAATCGCAGCTTCTGATCCGAAATACGTGCTGCTGCAACAGTTCAAGAACCCCGCCAATCCTGCTATTCACGAACAAACCACCGGCCCAGAAATATGGGACGACACCGATGGCAAGGTCGATATTTTCGTTTCCGGGGTTGGTACCGGAGGTACAATTACCGGCGTATCGCGTTATATCAAGCGTACCAAGGGCAAGCCCATTACATCTGTGGCGGTTGAGCCAACTGCCAGCCCTGTGCTCACCCAGACACGCGCCGGTGAGCCGCTGAAACCCGCGCCGCACAAAATTCAGGGACTCGGTGCTGGCTTTGTGCCGGATACCCTCGATATGTCGCTGGTAGACGAAATTGAGCTGGTGACCAACGAAGAAGCAGTGTTGTACGCCCGACGTCTGGCACATGAAGAAGGCATTCTGTCCGGCATCTCATGCGGTGCGGCGGTTGCTGCCGCCGTACGTCAAGCCAAGCGTCCCGAGAACGCAGGCAAGACCATCGTTGTCATCTTGCCCGATTCCGGCGAGCGCTACCTCAGTTCGATATTGTTCGAAGGAATGTTTGATGAGAAGGGCGTTGCCAATTAGTCTGCATGCCTCAACTCCTGGAATTTCCTGGGTGCGTAAATTGGGCAAAGCGTGGCGTGCCCAACGAACAAAGGTGTCGTAAATTAATGTTGGGCACGCCACGCTT
>CAIZNF010000393.1 GCA_903934275.1 uncultured Nitrosomonadales bacterium | reverse complement strand
TGTACCCCGAAGCTCCTGACTGACAAGCAATCCGAACCTGGCGAGTGAAGTCTTCATAGCCTACGCCTGCGCTTAGCAAAACCCAGGGAACCTGGGAAACCGCGCTAATCTTCGAACACGCCTGCGCCCAAAGCGCTTCATCTTTATCAACCTGAATGTCGACAGGGAACTCAATCTTCAGTATGTCGATCCCGAGGGCGCTAATCCTCCGGGCTGTCTCGATTACAATGCTCTCCCGGTCTGCAGCGGTTGTGTCATAACTCAATGGCTCTGCAAACAAGGGAATGTCGTGATCGTGGCAGTCCTGGACAATTTCGGAGACAAATCTTTCCTGTATCTGTGCAAATGCCGCATCATCGGGGCGATAGTAGAAAAAACATTTAATAGCGTTAGCGCCGGCCTGCTTGGCTTTTGCAACGTTCCAATCCGGCAACAGCCGGGCGGGTTCACGGATGGTGGCGTAATCCCCGTCCTCGACAGAGGTCACAAGACCCACATGCCCAGGCAGTGCTCCCTGAAAGATTGCCGGAGGCAAACCGTAATCCGGATCGAGCAAAACAGCGCTCGCCTTGGTCGCCAGCTCCCGCAACAGCTTCATCTTTATTTCCGCCAACTCTCGACGGGAGACCTCTTGCGGCGTGCGCGGTCTGACAGCGCTGGCGAGAGAAGCGCCGTGGTCAAGCGCGAGAATGGTAAAGATCTGCAACTCATTTGAGGCGGTCATCAAGCCGCGGAGTTTACCCGGAGTCATCTGAATCAAATTAATTTAATATCCTTATTATTGAATCGGCAGTCTGACGTTCACAATGCGACAAATCCCTTTTTACGTGATCAGATACTTGGGATACATTTTATTTGGGACCGTAAATCGTTACATATTCAGCGGCTATCGGGCCGAGTCGCGCAAGTGTCCAGCTGGTAATCGCCCGATCAGCCTCGCTCCAGACTCGAGGCTTTTCGAATGCAGAAGGTTCAAGTATGCCAAACAATTTCCCTGCATGGTAAATCGGTGCATGGAGAAGCGCGCTGTGTTTAAAGATTTTTCGCTCAAACTCAGCATTGACCAGACCCGAGGTATCAGATTCAACATCATTGATATAAAGCGGCTCAGGACTCAACATGGCCTCGCCATACATCGGATCCTCCACTGCAGCGTTCCCATCATCGAACCAATCGTAGGAATACCACGACTCCCACCCGATCGCGAATCGATCCTCGCTCCACCAGGCATGGGTAGTATTTGCTTTTTTCAACTCAGGCTGGCGTAAATAGACAAAACATCGTGGGCAATTAACTGCTTCTGCATAAAACCTCATCAGCTTATCGATCTTTGTGTTGCAATCGACCTTACTCTCAGCCCATTTTTGAAGGGATTCAGGAATAAATTTTTCAATCATTGTCGTCTCCTCTAATCATTTGGCCACCTTTTGAAGTTCCACTTGGCAGCAACTACTTCTAGTTTGGTGGGACCTCGAAATTTCCATTCTCTGATAGTACAAAACGCCCAAGCCATACAGTCAGAGCAATCGGCATCTTCGGCTGTCGGTCTATCAACCGGCTTGCAAGACCCATACAGTATTCGTATCATGTGCTGTTACCCAGACGAAATCGACGGCGACACGCACGGCTCCGCTCCCGGCCGGGGGGCCGTATATGCTGCTTACACGGTTCGTCTTAGGATCTATCGTGGCAAGCAAGACCTTAGTTCCTCGAACCCATACTTTGCCGCCGCCAGTAGCAATATCCCCACCTCCACCCTCCATACCGAGCGGAATAGTTATTACAGCCTGGTTGATTTCTGGATCGATCCTTGTCACTGAACCATCCGTCCAATTGAGGGTCCACACACCTCCCTCCCCAGCTGCTAGGAACCGGGGGCCTGGGCCAACAGGGATCGTAGCCTTCACTTGGTTAGTCTCTGGATCAATCCGCTGCACAAAGCCTGCTGACGAACCGCCTTCTAAACCGCTGCTTGTGATCCAGACTGCGCCATATGCGAATGCAGCGGCACAGGAATTTGGCATTACCTTGATTTGAGCAACAACCTTATTGCTGGCTGCATCGATACGAGAAAGCACTCCCCTGGCATCGCTTAGCACCCAAATCGAACCTGCCCCATCTGCAAGGCTTAGTTCTCCATCAGGATCGGCAAGTCCAGTGGGAATCTTTGCAATAATCTTTTGCGAGTCGAGGCTCACACGATACAAAGAGGAATCTTCACAGCTGGCGACCCAGAGGGAATTAAAAGCTACTACCATTGCACCACACGGCTTTGGTATGGATACAGATGCGACGGGACTCGAGCTACCGATTTTCAACTTCTCCACACGACCTTCATTGGTCACCCAAGCATCGCGTCCGTCGGTCGCGAGAAAATCAACATATCCTGGAACCGTCATTGTTGCGATTGCACATTCTGCGACCGCAATGTTCTTCGGCGTTTCCGGTGCACTTGAAGTTCCCTCATTAGCGTTTTGGCGTTTGACCATCTTCGTACTCCTGTAATCTAAATATGTTCTGAGGATCTCATTAAAGGGCTCTTCGATTAGAGTCGTTGTTTCGCTTAAAACAACGACCAGGTGCGAACCTTAATAAATCCTTCTGAAATTAAGTCTGTGATTCACCTGTTCATATTTCAAAGATGACATCCTCAAAATTCCATGACCACAGGTTTCAGAAAAAGCCAT
>CAIZNF010000392.1 GCA_903934275.1 uncultured Nitrosomonadales bacterium | reverse complement strand
GCAAATTCAGTTTTTCAGCGAATCTTCGATCCAATTAAAGTCTGCATGAAACCGCGCAGTTATTGAGAAGTGGAGGTTTTCTGGCAAACACTAATTAATTCTCCATGAATTCGACCTTACACAGTATCACCCCATCTTTTCTCAATAGAGTGCAGGAAATTTGCCGGGACATCGGGCAAACGCGTTCGCTCGAAGCGTTGTATGAGAATTTGGCTCATTACCTTTCCAAGATCAGCGATGCCCATGTCGGGGGTGCCGACGTTGAAGATACAGTTGCATCAACCTTCCTGACCACTGTCAAATACAGCACTCCAGGGGATGCCTTCCAGATTACTCATGGGACGGGGCGATATGCCAATGCCGCAGGCTCTATCCTGCATGATGAGCTGATCCGCGAACATTTGAGCAGTGCCGTCCGTCAGCGTTCAAATTACTACAGCCAGAGCGCGGTAACTTTTTATTTCCCGCACTCGGATAATCTGGCCATACTGGTTTATGTCGAACTTGTGCAGAAACTCGATGTGGAAGCGCGGGAATTGCTTGAATTCATCAATGACAAGGTATCCAGCTCGGTGCAGATGCATACCCTTGCGAAGCAGGCCATGCGCACCGGACGCGCTATGGTAACGGCGCTGGCCAGCTTCGCGGAACACAAGGATAAGGAAACCGGCGATCACATTCTGCGCGTTGCCATCATGACCGATGAAATTGTGCAGGTTATGGATGAGTTGGATTATTACCCGCAAGAAATTACGCCGGAATTTAAACGCCACATCAGCAACGCCAGCATTCTTCATGACGTGGGCAAGGTTGCCATTCCCGATGACATTCTCCAGAAAAACGGCAAACTGGAGCCGGAAGAGCGCAAAATCATTGAAACCCACACCTTGAAGGGTAAAAAAATGCTGGAGAAAGCCATCCGCATACTCGATGGCAGCAACTATCTGCTCAACTTGTCCAGCGAAGTCGCCCTGCATCACCATGAGCACTATAACGGCCAAGGATACCCGGCACAAATCGCCGGGCAGGCAATCCCGCTTTCCGCACGTATTGTCGGGTTGGTTGATGTTTTCGATGCGCTCACTTCAGAGCGTTCCTACAAAAGAGCCTGGACCGAACAAGAAACCATCAGCTATATCAGTGAGCAGTCCGGGAAACAATTCGACCCCTTGGTTGTCGAGGCATTTATCAAGGTGATGGACTGCCGTCAAGGTATCGCGCTGATCCATTGGACCGATGCGTTGTCAGTAAAAGTACCGAACATGGATAACGACCACCGCAACCTTATCAGCCTGATCAACCAGCTGGCTTCGGCAGAAACGATCGGCAACCGGCGTGTTGCAGAATCGGTGCTGGACGAACTGCTCAACTACACCATTGACCACTTCAGTCGCGAGGAGCAATACCTGCAAAAATCCGGCTACCCATCTCAAGATTTGTTTGCACACAGGCTTCAACATGCCTCGTTTACCGAAACCATTCAGGACATTCGCTGGCAGTACCTGCATGGATTCAGACCCAGGATCAATCAGGAGGTGCTAATCTTCCTGCGTGACTGGCTCAGCAAGCACATTCTGGTAGAAGACATGAGAT
>CAIZNF010000391.1 GCA_903934275.1 uncultured Nitrosomonadales bacterium | reverse complement strand
CCTTCGTATCTTGCCAATCATTTCCATAGTGATCACCATTTATCTCCTGCCCAAAAATTAGGCAGAACAAGTAGAACACCTGGGTCAATTTTCGATCAGCAGATCACCTCTATGTGGGTCAATTTTCGGTCAGCAACAACACGCAATATATCAGCGACGTTCTACTTGACCGAAAAGCATACCTCTCCGCACGCATCAGGTGCCATGCTACCTAACAAGCTCGCCGAGTATCTGTCCAAGCGAAAATTTCGCCCGGATAAATCCGGCCCTGCCTTCTCTTTGCTGAAGCTCAAGGAAAACGGCACACGCAGAAATTCCGATGTGTTGTTTCGTTGCGGTATCGAATGCGATATTGACAGCGGTGCCACGCTGGACGATCTGCGCACGACCATTGATGCTTATTGGTGGATCGCTTACAGCACCCATAGCCACGACCCGGAAAACGGCAAGTTCAAATTCAGGCTTGTGCTGCCGTTCCTCCGCGACGTTATCCCAGATGAGTGGCCGCATGTATGGCAAGGCTGCAACGTGCTGCTGGGCGGTGTCCTAGACCCCGCCACCAAAGATATTAGTCGGTTGGTTTATCTTCCAAGCTGCCCAGAAGAAAAAGAGCAACACGCATTCTACGAGTATCACGACGGTGAATTGATCGACCCCGACACGCTAATTGCGCTGGCTCAATACTCGAAACCAGATACAAACATTCTCGCGCTGAATAATGCGCTGGAAGCATCCTTAAAACCTTTGCCGCCTTTGGAATTGCCCGAAGAAATTGCGCGGGTCAAATCCATGTTGTCAGCAATCCCTGCTGACTGTGATTACGCTCAATGGCGCGATGTTGTCTGGGCGGTTGCATCGCTTGATTGGAAGTGCTGCGAAGAGTTGGCTCGTGATTGGAGCGCAAGCGCGCCAGACAATTTCGATGAATTATCATTCCAAAAATTGTGGGATTCGTACAACGCAGATGGCGGCATCAGCTTCGGCACGCTTGTCTATCACGCTAAGCAGCATAGATGGAATCCACCCGCACCACAGCAGCAAACATCCGATCAAACGCAGCCCACCAACTGGGTCGAAACAATCAATCGAAACTACGCTTGGATTGAAGCAAACGCTAGTATTTACCGGCTGGAATATGAGAATTTCATTGAGCCCATGAAATTCAAAACGCAGCTCGACAACCAGTCCGTATTCATCGGCTCAAAATCATTTGGTATCGGAACGGCGTGGCTCAAACATGCAAATCGCCGCCAGCATCGGCAATTGGTTATCAGGCCTCAAGACGGTTTAGTCACCCGCGACAACTGCCTCAACGAGTGGAAAGGGTTTGCAGTTACTCCTGCATCAGGCAACGCCACGCCATTTTTGGAATTGTTGGAGCGCCTTATCCCGGATCAGGATGCGCGCAATTATGTTCTGTCCTGGTTGTCTCATTTACTACAACATCCGGAAGTGAAAATGTATGCCGCACTTGCCATGTGGAGCTTGGATCAGGGGGGCGGCAAAAATCTGCTGTTCGAGTGTATCTCTTCCATCATCGGCCAGACGCACGCCTCCGTCATCGGACAAGCACAACTGTCAGGTAGTTTTAATGGCTGGGCAAATCGCAAAGTGCTTGTAATAGGTGACGAGGTATCCGCCGTCACGCTTTGGCGGCACATGCCGACTTAGCCGACTTCCTGCAACAAACGGTGGTGCTGACACCATTTCAACTGGAGCGCGCCCTCAAGGATGAAAGCCCGAATATCAGATGTAATATGGCGCAGCGTTTTAGCGATCAACTCACCCCGGAACAGATCGAGCGCTGCCTCACGGATGGAGACGGCGAGGTCAGGGCTGCTTTTGCATCTGGCTGTTTTCAACCCACACCGGAACAAATCGAGCGCGGTTTAACCGACGACTTCGAGGAAGTAAGGTATTGGTTTGTTATGAACGAAAATGTCGAGCTTTCGCCAGAACAAATTCAAAGGGGGTTAAAGGATGAATACCCCCTGGTTCCCCTTGAGATCGCATCCCGATACAACTGCGACTTGATTGACGTACCGACGCTTGGCCCTATGTTTGAAAAGATGTTCGAGATCAATGGAACCAAGGTGCGCGACAAAATGCGTTAAAGAATATACCGGAGATACAGAAAAAATTGGCCGTTGTCACAGACGCACAACTAACGAAGAGATAAAACAAATTGCAAAAACACTCAGCAAGTTGCGAATGCGGATTCCACGATGATGTTTATTTAGGCGGATTACGTCATGCATCGGAGAATTTATTTCCTTTTTATTGTGAGGGCTGTGGTTTAATCTCAGTGGACATAAATAGTGCCTGTCAGAAAACCCCTGTTTTTTAAAAACTTACTCCCTGAATTTTTGG
>CAIZNF010000390.1 GCA_903934275.1 uncultured Nitrosomonadales bacterium | reverse complement strand
TGCAACAATCTCACGATATGTTGCTCAGGAAGTTGGAGCAGGTAAAGCAGGAAATCGGTGAAGAATGGACCGCTTCGTCGGTTGATCACTTCACCGCTTTTTTGCGAGACTGGCTGGTTAATCATGTCATCAAGGAAGATATGCTGATGAAGCCTGTATTGAAAAAACAATCTCCAAAATTTGACCCGAAATAAGCTGGATATGGCTTTTATGCTCCGCCGAGTTTTAAAACTGATGTTGTTAAAGCTTTATCCCTGATAATCAATTTAAAATATTTTCATGAGGATCGTTTTTTTCAAAACTTGAGCCTGATGCAGAGTGTCCGCAAATCTCAATGTAGGAGCACAATTTATTTGCGCGATAACCCTCTGGCCACACTCAGGTTTCGCGATAAAATCGCGCAACAAATTGTGTTTCCACAGAGAGCGGTTTGTATTAATGGGTATTTGGGTTTATTTTAATGGGTCATGCCATGCCTGATTTAAAGAATTTCATTAGCGAACTTGACGCGGCAATTGAGGCGCATTTAAATTGGACGCGCCGGGTGATGCGCTGTGTGGTGTTGTGCACATCGCCTGGCGAGGATGTGCTCGCTCCTTTGTCGCACACCTTATGCCAATTTGGTTGCTGGTTTGTGTCGAGACAAGCAGATTTTGAAAAGCTAAGTATTCAGAATACCCAGCGGCTTCTAGCCGTACATCAATCCATGCACGATGCCATTCGATACATCTGTCAGGACGCTTTGGCTGGGCGACCAGGGCAAAGCGCCAATATGGATACGTTCGAACAAACGCAAGCCGAGATGATAAAGTTGCTGGCCGAGTTCAGGACAAAGTTTCTAACCACTGCTGGAATTCACAAGATCGATGTCGCGCGCGGGATTCAATGGGTAGAAGTTCCCGAGGCAAACCTGCGGGTGTTATGCGGATGCCCGGCGGATGCAGTCAAGCATCTGATCAAGCGCGGGCTGATCCTGCCCAAAGAAGTCAAGGGCGTTAACTGTGAGACTGGCCCCAACGCTATCCTGCTTTCGGATGTTTTGTTGCAGAACGGGGAGTTTGCCAATCTTGCCGAGTTTCCGGTATTGCAGATGCTCTACAGGCAGGGGTTGATTTTGCCCGGCCATCCAAATAACACCGGGCATAAGCCCATGCTGATCGGTTCGGTTGATCAAGTCGAATCGCAGATGCGCTATATCTACCGGGGTAATTACGGGCTGGTGTCGCGCGAGGAAATCATTCAGGCGGGCGTGCCCGAAGAACAAGCCACCGAGATGATGCGCCTTAAGCTGAAGTTCGCTTTTGGGCGTATTCGCCCGACCAGTGATTTTATTGACACCCGCGTCGTCGGTGACGGTCCGGTGGAGATAGCGGAAGGCGTAAGTCTGCGCCGACTGCGGTCAAATGTTTTTGAATTTTCCTATAATGGCGAGACGGTAACGGTTGACCTCAATCTGCGCCCCGGCGATACCTACGAATGCGCCTATCCGCTGGGTTTTCGCAGGTTTGAGCCGGAATATTTTGCTGTCATCCATTCGGGTGAAGGTGACGGATGGGATGTTAATCGCCCCAGCATGTCGAGCATCATTACCTATCAGGGGAGTATTTATCTGATCGATGCCGGACCTCAGCTCGTCAATACTATGGCGGCATTGGGTATCGGCATCGAGCAGGTTGACGGTATTTTTCACACTCATGCACACGACGACCATTTTGCGGGGCTTACCGCGCTGATGCGTGCTGGTCGGCGCATTCGTTATTTCGCGACACCGCTGGTGCGCGCTTCGGTGGAGAAAAAACTGTCCGCATTGCTGGGAATGGAGGAGGAACGTTTCACCGATTTCTTTGATGTTCATGATCTCGTTTTTGATACATGGAACGACATTGAGGGCCTGGAGGTGATGCCGATTCTTTCTCCACATCCTGTGGAGACCAACATCTTTGTATTCCGCACTCTGTGGGGCGACGGCTATCGCACTTACGCTCATTTTGCCGATATTGTGTCGTTGAAAATTCTCAAGGGTATGGCCCAGTGCCGGTTAAAAAAACTCCGCCTCGGCGACCAGCGGCCATGCTCGGCTACGTTGTCTACTTCGTTCCGCTACTGTACGTGGCGTACCTTTCGATCCGTTGGCGG
>CAIZNF010000389.1 GCA_903934275.1 uncultured Nitrosomonadales bacterium | reverse complement strand
GCCATGTAGATGTTGGGTTAGCGGCTTTTTCGCGTAACTCAACAAACCCAGTGGAACGCCGGCGAATTGACGGCACACATCAACACCGGCCTTGTTGGGCTACGGCGCAAAAAACCGCGTCTAACCCAACCTGCATATCTGCCGGCATATTGTTTCGTAATTAACGGATCGCAATACTGGAATTTATTCCTTGCACTACTTGATCAAACCGCGTGCCTGACGTTAAACACCCCACTCAAGTCGGTAATTTCCAATATCCGGGATATCAGGGTGGAGGTGTTAAGCAACGATATGGATTTGTTTGCAGCCGTGGCGCGTTCTTTCAACAACGTCAACATGTCCAGCGCCGAACTATCCATAAAATCCACCTCGCTCAACTCGATCTCGATTTCGCGAATGGCGACATCATCAAGTAACGGTATATAGGATTTTATAAATTTCCCATTCATCGAAAAATCAAATCGGCTAGGTATGGCAATGCGCGCCGCGCCACTTGGAATGTTTACATTTACAATCATAAATATGCTCCTCGCCTGAACGTTTCAGAGTAGCCAGCATAAGTGCCAGATATTACAAGGGCGTGAATTATTTTTGAAGAATTTGCGACTGGAATTAAATGCCAAATAGTTCGATGAACAATCCGCGCTCAAGGAAAACTCAACTGGCCATTGATTCTGCCATGCTTTCGCTTGCAGCCGCAGTCAGCTTGTCATTGGCAACGAGTTGATGTTCCCTACGTTCGATGAACAGCGAGTTTCCGGGTATTTTTTTGGCTTGTTTTTTGGTTGCGGTTGCAATGGCGGAAACCTGATGCAGCGAACTGAATTCTTCCGGAAAAATCTTTGCCACGCCCAGCGATAAGCTGGTCAGCGGTTGAAATGTTCTTTTCCCCTGACGATCCTCGGTGACATAGCCGCCGCTCTCGCGATCCTCAATACTGAAAAATTGCAGAATGCGTTCGCCGAATGCTTTCAGGATATTCTGGCAACGGCTTTCCCAATCCTCGCTGCGAAAAAGAACAATGAAATCGTCGCCACCGACATGCCCGATGAAGTCCTGTGCGGGATCACAGAATTCGGTCAGCACTTCAGCCGTCAGCATAATGACTTCGTCCCCCTTATGGAAACCATACACGTCATTGAAGGGTTTGAAATGATCGAGGTCGCAATAACATGTGTAAAAGATTGTGCCACTTCCCAGCAGGCTGCTGATGCGTTCGTTGATCGGAATGTTGCCCGGTAGTTGGGTCAGTGGGTTGGCCTGGCGTGCGGCGGAGATTTGCATTTGGGTAATTTCACGCACCAGATCATGCCCGGTACCCACGCCGCGATAATATCCATCCTCGGTGATGATGAAGCCGTTGGTAAGATGGTGGCGTTCGCCCTCCACGATCAGGGCGCTCAGTTCCTGGAGACTGGTGTTTTTGTCAACAATCAATGGCGCCGTATCCATAAATTTCGAGCACGATTTTTTGCCGAAAAGCTCTTGCCGGTAAGGGCGCGCCATACGCTCAATCATGGCTTGGCGGTTAATCATGCCTACCGGAATGTCATTCTTAACCACCGGTATCGCATACAGTTCAAGTTCGTTGTTAAATTTCTCAAACACGGTTGTATTGTGGGTGTCCGGGCTCACCGCAGCTACATGGCGGAGCAGTTTTTCTGCGGTAGCCGCCATGCCGACCAAGGGTTTTAGGTCGCGGGAAGGGGTTTTGCGCACCAATGTTTTGGACACTTCGGCGGAAAGTGCCGAGGCTGGATGTGCATTGGGGCGGGCAATGTGGTAACCCTGCCCGAAAGCGATTCCCATTTCCCGGAGCAACAACAAATCCCTTTGCGTTTCGATACCCTCCGCGATCACCTGGCAGCCGGTATTTTCCGCTATTTCCTGAATCGAGCGGACGAAATGCCGTTTGACCGGATTGTTGCTGATGTTCTGGATCAGATGCAAATCGATTTTCACGAATTCCGGGTGCAATTCGGAACACAAGTGTTGGCTTGAGAACCCCTCGGCAAAACCGTCCATGGCGACCTGAAAACCCATTTCGCGGTAGTGTGTGGCCGCTTGATAAAACATCTCAAAATCATAAGTTGGCAGGCTTTCTGTCAATTCGACGACGACCCGCTCCGGGCTCAGGTGGACATCCTTCAAATAGTTTAGTGTTTCGCCATGACGGGCATCGCCTTGAATCACACTTTGCGGATTGACGTTGAGAAATAACTTCCCGATTAACCCCAGTTCGGTGAATTTTTCCAATACAACTTGCCGGCATAGATGCTCAATTTCGACCATAAGGCCGTACCGGGCGGCAATATTGAACAGATTTATCGGCGAATGCAGGGGGCTGTCTGATGGCCCTCGGATAAAGCCCTCGTAACCGATAATAGCGCCGCATTTCAGATCGGCAACAGGCTGGAATAACACGGTTAACTGGCGTTGCCCGATAATTTCATTGAGGTGCGCGAGCATGTTGCCTTCCATTTGTTTTATTGCGGGAGTGCGCTCCCGCCGTGTGGCTCCCTCTGCCAGCTCGGACGAAAAAGAATTTCTTTTTTTGATGGCAATATCGTCAAGCATAAGCGGCTCCTATTTCTTCCGGTGGCGAATGTTTGTATGAAAGTATGGGTTCAAACAGGAGGTTTGAAAACCCTCCTGTGATCAGCAGGCTGGTGCATTCATCTACCGGGAGCGGACGGCTGAAATAATAGCCCTGGATTTCGTCGCAATCGTGCATGATCATGAATTCGAGTTGTTCCTTTGTTTCCACACCTTCCGCAATGGTCTTTAATCCGAGGCTGCTTGCAAGCGCAATAATGGTCGTACAAATGCTCCCATTGGTCGGCATCTGGCCAATGCCACGGATAAATGATTGGTCAATTTTCAACGCATCGATGGGCAAACGTGCGAGATAACTGAGCGACGAATAGCCGGTGCCGAAGTCATCCATAGATAGTGTTTGCCAGAAAACCTCCACTTCTCAATAACTGCGCGGTTTCATGCAGACTTTAATTGGATCGAAGATTCGCTGAAAAACTGAATTTGCAGGCTT
>CAIZNF010000388.1 GCA_903934275.1 uncultured Nitrosomonadales bacterium | reverse complement strand
TGTATATAGACCCGGATAAAAGCCGGAAATATAACGATGAAGTGGATGATGCGCGAAGCAAGGCCGAGCTTACGCGGCTGAAAAGTGAAATTGCCCCGGAGCCAAAGTCGTTGGAGGATGAGCTTTACGAGGCCAGAACTATCCTGAGAAAAGTCAGTGCCGCGCTGGCAAATGTCATCGACGATGTCCGGTCTGGCGAAAAGATACAAACAGAGCCGCTAAAGCCACTATTGGAAGAAATTTTCAACTCGGTCAGTGCAAATAAAGATGCTATTGTTACGATTTGCCGCAAGAAATCGAAAGACGGTTATGCGCTGGAGCATGCGGTAAGCCATAGCGCGTTGATGATGGCTTTCGGGCTAACTATGGGGATGGATCGGGGCGTACTGCTCGACTTGGGCCTTGGCAGTTTATTCATAGACATTGGAAATACTCGGATTCCCAATAGCATTCTGAAAAAACCTGGCAAATTGAATCCAGAAGAACTGGAGATCGTCAAAAAGCACACGTTGTTTGGAGCGGAAATAATGATTGACTCCGGCAGCTTTCCAGAGAAAGCTATTTCGATAGTTATGGAGCACCATGAGCGGTATGACGGAACCGGTTACCCTTATCAATTGACGGGAGATGAAATCTCCATCGCCGGGCAGATGGCATCCATAGCGGATGTCTACGATGCCAGCATCTCCATTCGCCCGTATGGCGTGGTCGGAGACCCCTGTCAGGTTATCAGAAATCTTTATCAGGGGGCGGGGAAGCTGTTTCACATGGATATGGTTCAAAAATTCATTAAGACGATTGGAATTTACCCTGTCGGTACATTGGTGCGGCTGGAAAGCGATAAGCTCGGAATTGTTATAAAACAGACTAAAAACCTGACTCAGCCGATAGTTCGAATCGTCTATGATCTGAGGCACAACTGCTACCTGCCTCCCAAAGATACGGATTTGTCGCGTGTCAGCGGGAGGGGGGACAAGGTCGTGGAGGCGGAATCCCCAGAAAAATGGAAAATTGACCCATTCCGTTTTATTTTTCCGGAATTGGCAAATACCTAGTGTCGCGTGAGGGAGCTTCTAAAAATGAGTGAATTACAAGCGGTCTTGCTGGCAATAGGTTCAGGTGTGATCGTCGCTGTATATGCTTTTGGCTGGTGGCAGCAAAGGCAGTATCGGCGTAAATTTGGCTCGGCGTTCAATGCTGGCCATGCGGATGCGCTGTATCGGGAAAACGCCGCCGAACCAGTGGAGCAGGCTTGGCAAATATCTTCGGCTGAGACAGTTGAAGCGGCAACAGGCGAGGCGACACCAGAGGTGTGCGCCGGGGCTGAAATACTGCCTGCCGAAGGAAGTGCGACCATCACCTCGCTGGATGAACCCTGCGGATTATTGGACATGCGCAGTGACTTCATTATTGAATTGCATCTCGATGAACCCGGCCCCGCCGCCGTATTGGATGGTTTGTGGCAGCGCAAATTCGATTTCGGCAAACCGGTGCAAGTGTGCGGTTTGGCGCTGGGCTCACAGCGATGGGAGCGCGCCATTGCGGAGTGCAAGACTTTGTATGCACGCTTTCGCATAGCCCTGCAATTGGTGGACAGAGGGGGGGCGGTCAGTGCTGCGAAGCTAGCGGAATTCCGTGATTTGGTGCTGGGCTTATCTGAGAATATCAAGGCGGATGCCAGTGCTCAGGATGTCAGCGAAGCGCACCGTCACGCAGTCGAACTGGACCAGTTTTGTGCCGAAGTGGATCAGATGGTCGGAGTCAATCTAGTGCCGCCCGGCGAGCGATTATTGCCTTGCATGAAAATCGCGCAAGCTGCCGCATTGCAGGGTATGACGCTGGAATCGGATGGTGCTTTTCATTTGCTGGATGCGCAGGGGCGCAGCCTGTTTACTTTGTCCAACCAAGATGCCAAACCGTTTCAGAGCCATACGCTGGAGGCTTCCGGTACAGCAGGTGTCACGCTGCTGCTGGATGTGCCGCGCACGCTGGACCCTGTCGCACGATTCGACCTTATGGTGGGTGTCGCGCACGATTTATCCAGAGAGCTGCAAGTCAATTTGGTTGATGATCATCGCGTGGTGTTGAGCGACAGCGGGCTGGCGCTTATTCGTACCCGGATTGCCGGGGTTGAGGCAAAAATGTGTGGCAACGGGATTGCGCCGGGCGGCGGGCAAGCGCGCCGTTTATTCGCCTGATGGAGATCGCCGCACGCATCGCGCATTTGCGTGCCGAAATAGAACGGCATGCTTACGCCTATTACGTGCTGGATGCGCCAACTATTCCCGATGCGGAATACGATAAATTGTTCCGCGAATTGCAGGCCCTCGAAGCGCAACATCCTGAACTACTGAGCGCCGATTCGCCGACGCAACGCGTGGGGAGTAAACCGCTCAAATCCTTTGCCGAAGTGCAACATCGCACGCCGATGTTGTCGCTCAACAACGCGTTCAGCGAGGATGAAGTGCGGGCCTTCGATGCGCGTATCCGCGAGGCTCTCGGTGTATCGGAGGTGGAATATGCGGTTGAGCCTAAATTTGATGGGCTGGCTGTCACATTGAGCTATCGCGACGGGGTGTTTGTGCAAGGTGCGACACGCGGTGACGGCAGCACGGGCGAAGATGTAACGGAAAACCTGCGCACGGTGCGTGATATTCCGTTGCGTCTGAATGAGACGATCAAGGATGTGGAAGTGCGTGGTGAGGTGCTGATGTTCAAGCGCGATTTTTCCAGGCTGAACGACGAACAGCGCGCCAGGGGTGAAAAGGAATTCGTCAACCCGCGCAACGCGGCGGCAGGCTCGTTGCGCCAGCTTGACTCGCGCATCACCGCCAGCCGCCACCTGAGTTTTTTTGCCTACGGTATCGGTTATTGCGATTGTGTTACTTTGCCCGTGCGGCATGACCAGCAGATGGACTTATTGTGGCGCTTGGATGTGCCGGTTGCGCAGCAATGCCGCGTGGTGCGCGGGTTGGATGGTTTGCTCGGCTACTACCGCGAAATAGGCGCGCAACGCGCCGCCTTGCCTTTCGATATCGACGGCGTGGTGTACAAGGTCAACGATATCGCGCAACAGCAGCAGCTCGGCTTCGTATCGCGTGCGCCGCGTTTTGCCATTGCGCACAAATTTCCCGCCGAAGAGGCATTGACCACGCTGCTGGATATCGAGGTGCAGGTCGGGCGCACCGGCGCGCTGACCCCGGTGGCAAGGCTTGCGCCGGTTTTTGTCGGCGGCGTTACGGTGACCAACGCCACGCTGCACAATGAAGACGAAATACGCCGCAAGGATGTGCGTATCGGCGATAGCGTGATCGTGCGTCGCGCCGGGGATGTCATCCCGGAAGTGGCAAGAGTGGTGTTGGAACGTCGCCCGGTGGATGCTCGCGAATTTACCATGCCGATAACCTGCCCGGTGTGCGGTTCGCATGTCGCAAGACAGGAAGATGAATCGGTATCGCGTTGCACCGGCGGTTTGTTTTGTCCGGCACAGCGCAAACAGGCATTGCTGCATTTTGCCAGCCGCCGCGCCATGAATATTGAAGGGTTGGGCGACAAACTGGTCGAACAGCTGGTGGATGCGCGAATCGTCAGCACACCGGCAGACTTGTACCGGTTGCGGTTGCTGGAACTCATCATCCTGGAGCGTATGGGTGAAAAGTCCGCGCTCAATTTGCTGGCCGCAATAGAGCTCAGCAAGCGCACCACGCTTGCGCGTTTCATTTTTGCGTTGGGCATCCGCAACATCGGGGAATCAACAGCCAAAGATTTGGCGCAGCACTTCGGCTCGCTGGATAATCTGCTGGCGGCGGATGCGGACAGCTTGCAAAAAGTGCACGATGTCGGCCCGGTGGTGGCGCGAAGCATGGCAGATTTTCTCGCGGAAACGCATAATCGCGAAGTCATCAAACAACTGCGCGAAGCGGGTGTGCATTGGGCGGAGCATCAAACTCAACCGGCAATCAGTTTGCCATTCAGCGGCAAGATTTTTGTGCTGACCGGCACGCTCGCCGCCCTGACGCGCGAACAGGCCAAAGAAAAACTGGAAGCGCTGGGTGCCAAAGTGAGCGGCAGCGTGTCGCATAAAACCGACTACGTGGTGGCCGGAGTCGAGGCGGGCAGCAAGCTGGACAGGGCGCGCGAACTGGGCGTGGCGGTGCTGGATGAGCAGCAATTTTTGGCGATGCTCAAGAGCGGGTAAAGCATTTATCCGCAGATTACGCAGATTCAGAACCTAATTTTTACTAATCTGCTTAATCTGTGTAATCTGCGGACAAGATGGTTTGCAGTGAATCATGGAGGCATAAGTTGAAAAAAATAACCAAAGCAGTCTTCCCGGTCGCCGGCATGGGTAGCCGCTTCCTTCCGGCCACCAAGGCCAGTCCGAAGGAAATGATGCCTATCGTGGATAAGCCGCTGATCCAGTATGCGGTGGAAGAGGCGGTGGCGGCGGGTATCACCGATATGGTGTTCATCACCGGGCGCAACAAGCGTGCGATTGAGGACCATTTCGACAAGGCCTACGAACTGGAAGCCGAGCTGGCGATAAGCGGCAAGGAGGAATTGCTGCGTCTGGTGCGCGAAGTGATTCCCGCGCATATCAACTGTATCTACATCCGCCAAGCAGAACCGCTGGGCTTGGGGCACGCGGTATTGTGCGCGCAACCGGTGGTGCAGGACGAGCCGTTTGCGGTGATTCTGGCGGATGATTTGATCGATGGCGAACCGCCTATCGTCAAGCAGATGGTGGATATATTCCGCCAGCACCAGTGCTCGATATTGGGTGTGCAGGATGTGCCGCGCGAGCAGACCCGGCAATACGGCATCGTCGGTAGTGCGCCCATGTCAGCGGATTTGGAGCAGGTGAATAGCATCATCGAAAAACCCAAACCGGAAGACGCGCCATCGACCCTTGCAGTAGTGGGGCGCTATATTCTTACGCCACGCATCTTTCATCATCTGGGAAAAGTGCAGGCGGGTGCGGGCGGAGAAATCCAGTTGACCGACGGAATCGCCGCGCTGATGCAAGAAGAAAAAATGTTGGCTTACCGCTTCAAAGGGACGCGCTATGATTGCGGATCCAAGCTGGGCTATCTCAAGGCGATGGTGGCATTAGGGCTCAAGCATCCAGAAGTGTGCGACGAGTTCGCCGCGTATCTGGACAGCCTGAAATAATGTATGAGTATTCCGGTTCAGCGCTCCCGCGACATTCTGCAACAGGCTGAATTGCTGTATTCGGCGGAGCAGGTGCAGGCATCCCTGCACAAGGTCGCGCAGCAGATCAATTCAGCTTTGGCTGATATGCACCCGCTGGTGCTTTCGGTAATGGGTGGCGCGGTGGTGTTTAGCGGGCAACTGTTGCCGCTGCTCGATTTTTCGCTGGATTTCGATTATGTGCATGTGTCGCGCTATGGCGATGCGCGGCAGGGTGGGCAGATGCACTGGAAAGTCGAGCCGCACGAGAATGTCCGCAATCGCGTAGTGCTGGTGCTGGATGATATTCTCGATGAGGGACATACTTTGGCGGCGTTGCACCAGCGTGTGATGAAGCTCGGCGCAAAAAAATGCTACAGCGCGGTGTTTGCCGACAAGCTGCATGACAAGCCAAAGCCTATCTATGCAGATTTTGTCGGGGTAGAGTTGCCGAACCGTTTTGTGTTCGGTTATGGCATGGATATCGAAGGGGCGTGGCGCAATCTGCCTGCCATATATGCGGTGAAGGCATAATCTCTTATCAGTCGAATGATGTAAAAAAATGACAAAAATTT
>CAIZNF010000387.1 GCA_903934275.1 uncultured Nitrosomonadales bacterium | reverse complement strand
TATTTGTGCGGGTTTACTCAGCCGCCAACAACAAAAAGCAGTTGTCCGCAGATTACGCAGATTTCCGCAGATTAAACAAAGAATTGCCCCGTTTAGCGTACTCACCTTTTGGGTTATGCTGCAATCATTGATAACTGCATGAAAATCTGCGTTAATCTGCGTAATCTGCGGATTGAACTGCCGTTTCTAGGTTTATTCCATCGCTATTTAATGCTGCAGCATTGGCGCGCTCGCTTGCTCCGCCACCAACAGGAAAACAGGGTAATAAAGAGCTGCGCCCGTGCGGGTCAGGGAGTGGGTTTACGATCCTCTTTGTGGGAGCCGGGCGCTTGCTTATTCTTCAGTGCCATCTCTATTGGCCTTTTCTCAACTGGCGTTTCGGCCAAACGAATCAATGCCTGATCGCCTTGCAAGAGTTTATGGACATCTTTTGAGCCCCAATCAGGCTCCCAATTGCCGACTATGCCGTTCCAAGCCTGGGTAATCGCAATTGCCTCCGCATCGGAGAACGGCTTAAATTGACCACCTTTCTGGTTCATCAATTCCGTATATTTTTTCATGGAATGAGTAACGACAATGAAAGGTGGCCCGCACCTGGAGCAGTATTTGAGCATCTTGTCGGCAGGATGGCAGGTGGTGCATCGGGTGTAGGCAAGCGTAACTGCCTCGTCAGCGGTATAGGGGAGGTAGCCAAGGTATTTGGCCTCAGACTGTACCAGCCGACCCAAAGGGTTAGGAATAGTCATTACGCCAACCGCCGCAACAATTACAAGAATAAATAAACCCACTACAAATTTGTATTTTTTCATATTCAGCACACCTTGATTGGCAAGGTGATGATCAATTTCAGGTATTTTGTTGGTTTTATTTCGCCCACAGTTTTTTTACCATATTCGCATCCAGTTTGATCAGGGTATCCTTATCTTTGTCGGCAAACCAGATATCTCCTCTTGAATCAGCGGCAATGCCACTAGGCTTGCTTTTGCCAATGCCTACATCCAATTCCAAAAATGCTCTGGTTACCGGGTTGAATACGGCTATTTTGCTACTCGTCAGGAGGGTGCAAAATATTTTTCCGTCAATCCCTGCTGCCAAACTTTCGATTGCACCGCCATTTGGCATCGGAAAGGATTTTATTTTTTTTGTCGTGGGGTTGAATGTCATCAGATTGCGTCCTATGTGGCCACCAAACCAGAGAGACCCAGCCCCGTCTATAGCAATATCTCTTGGGGTCTCGTGAGGTTTTGGCAATTCAAACTCTTGAATCACACCATCTTGGGGGGTTAGCCGGGCCAGCTTATTGCCTTCTGTTTCCAGAAACCATACCACGCCTTTTTTATCTACTACAATACCTGATGGTCGGCTAGCGGGTGTGGGGACCGGATACTCCCGAAATATTTCTTTTCGGGGGTCGAACATGCCAATTTTGTTGCCATAAAATTCAGTAAACCAGATATTCCCCCGGAGGTCAGATGCAATTCTTCCAGGATTGCTTGCTATCGTGGGAATGTCATATTCCTTAAATGACAATGTTGCTGGATCTAGAACTCCGATCTGGTTGGAATTTGACTCGACAAGCCACAGCTTGCCCGTAATACTGATCGCTATATCGGAAGGAGCACTTGAAGGGGTGGGAATATTGTGTTCGGAAAAACTCCCTTTGGCAGGCTGAAACCTGCCAATTTTATTAAGATTTGATTCAATAAACCAAACAGTGTCTGCTTTGTCGATGGCAACCCTTGTTGGCAAAGTAAATGCTGTGGGCATTTTGAAGGAATTGAAGGCATCCGCCCCCCATGATGGGCAACTCAGAAAGCTACCGAGAATTATCCAAATAACAGATGCTATTTTCACTGCATTATCCTTATCTAAACAAAATGAAGCGTCGACACC
>CAIZNF010000386.1 GCA_903934275.1 uncultured Nitrosomonadales bacterium | reverse complement strand
GAAGTGCTCGATGCCATCGAAACCTGTTTCGATCGCTGGCGAAAGGCCAATCCGGTGCTGCGTAGATTATGCGGCATTATTTAAGACGCTATGTTTAGCAAGTTCCATAATCTTGCAACGCAATTGGTTTCGGTATTTTTGGTTTGATTTGGCAGAGTGTAATGACCATATCGTGAACTTATTAAAAGGCAGGTGGCATCACGTCGCATGCGATGCTACTTCGGCGCAAAGTAAGCCGCTCATTGCACGATATTTCACTGTCGATTTAACAAAAATTACTTCAAATCCAGCACGTCCTGCATGTCGTAAAGGCCTGCCGGATTAGATTTTAAATATCTTGCAGCACGCAGCGCGCCCAGTGCAAAAGTAGCCCGGCTGCTGGCTTTGTGGGTGATCTCAATGCGCTCTCCAATACCGGCAAACAGCACGGTATGGTCGCCAACAATATCGCCGCCGCGCACCGTGGCAAAACCGATGGTGGATGGATCGCGCTCGCCAGTTACGCCTTCGCGGTCATATACCGCGCATTGCGCAAGGTTGCGCCCCAGAGTGCGTGCCACCACTTCACCCATGCCCAGAGCTGTGCCGGATGGAGCGTCCACTTTGTGGCGATGGTGCGCCTCAATGATCTCGATGTCGTAGCCTTGTGCCAGTACGCGCGATGCGGTTTCCAGTAATTTGAATACCAGGTTCACACCGACGCTCATGTTGGGAGCGAATACGATGCCGATGTGTTGCGCCGCCGCGCCGAGTTGCGCCTTCTGCTGCGCGTTAAAGCCGGTTGTGCCGATTACCATATTCACGCCCAGTTTGCGGCAGATATCGAGGTGATGCAGAGTACCTTCGGGGCGGGTGAAGTCGATCAGCACGTCGGCACCTCGCAGGGCGGTTTCCGCATCCACGCTGATTCTTACGCCGCAGGGCGCACCACACAATTCTCCCGCATCCCGACCCAGCAGCGGGCTAGCGCCGTGTTCCAGTGCGGCGTGCAGCGCCAGGTCGTCGGCTTGTGCCACTCCTTCCAGCAAGGCGCGCCCCATGCGCCCACCGCTGCCTGCGACGGCGATTTTTATTATGCTCATAAATTCTTTCTTTAAAAGTTATTTCGCAGCCTGCTCATCAACAATCAACCATGAGCCTCCAATTTTTTCAAGGAGTAGTGTTTTGCGTGTGCTGCTATTGTGTGAATCGGAACGATAATCCTGTATAAATGTCGCGCTGGCATGGCTTTCATCGGGCAACTTGATTTTGAGCTCTCTAATTTTTACCGCAATGAAGTTGGCATTGCCGATGAGTTCCTTTCGTTGCGCTTCCAACGCCGTTGCACCCGTTCCCTTCGGTTTGAACGCCGTGCTGTAACTGGCGAAATATTTATTGGCATCGCGCGCGGACCACGCATCCGCCCAACGCTTGATAGCATCATGCACAGCCTGCTGGTTAGCGTCTAGCGGCTGCGTATTGGCATCTGCCGATTCATCTGTTTGATCTTTCGCTTTGTCTTTAACCACTTTGCCGACACGCTCTTCAGTAATCAGCCAATGATCCGACTGCTTGACCAAATATAGTGTTTTTTCTACATGGTCGCGATAACCATCGGAGCGGTAGTTTTGCGTAAATGAAGCTGTTGCGTGACTATCGTCTTGTATGCTGATGTTAATATCGCTCAACACAACCTCGATAATCTTTGGTCTGTTGATAAGATCGATACGCTGCTTTTCCCAAACATCGCGACTCATATCGCTCGGTTTAAAGTCCGTTGCATAAGCGGCCAGATAGTCTTGGGTATTCTTGGCCGCCCATGCTGCTGCCCATCCTTGCACACTCTTCAGCACATCTGCTTCCGGGTCAATCTTTACCATTTGATCAATTTTTACCAGATTATCCCCATCAAAATATAGTGTCAGATGTTGCTCTTCGACTATTTTGTTGTGGCGTTCCAAGCGGTACACATAGTCCCAGCGATTGCCGTGAAACACGTCGCTGACCATAGGCGTACCCAGTACATAGCGCACTTGCGACTTGTGCATCCCCAGCTTCAATTTTTCGAGCATCTCCGGCGTAATGTAATTGCCCTGGTGAATGTCCATTTTGTAAGCCGTCGGCAATGGGATAGAAGGTACCGACGGTATCGACGGCATGGAGAAATCGCTGCAAGAAACCAGCAGAAAGGAAAGTAAAATCAGTTTGGTACGCATAGTCGTATTCTCGTCTTTTTATAATATCCAGGCCGGGTGAGCAGAAACTAAAAATGGAAAGCTGCCCAACCCAGACATCACAGATTTCAATCGTTTTATTCGAAATTAAAAACGCCGCATGATACCTCAGGCGGTCACGCCCAACATCTCCGCAGCATGTTTGCGCGTCGTGTCAGTAATTTTCACACCGCCCAGCATTCGGGCGATTTCCTCGACGCGTTGCTCTTCATTCAGCACGGCGATATGGCTCAGCGTAACGCCATTTTCTGCTGCTTTGCTCACTTGCCACTGGTGATCGGCAGCGGCGGCAACCTGCGGCAAATGCGTCACACACAGCACCTGATAATTTTGGCCTAATTTTTTGAGTAAATGCCCGACGATTTCCGCGACGCGCCCGCCGATGCCGCTGTCCACTTCGTCAAAAATCAGCGTCGGCACACTGGCGACTTGGATAGCGGCAACCTGAATCGCCAGGCTGATGCGCGATAACTCGCCGCCCGATGCCACTTTGGCAAGACTGCGCATCGGCACACCGGGATTGGCGGCGACTTGGAACTCTACCGTCTCCAAGCCATAAGCGTTGCCCCTGATGGCATCATCTTGGCCCAGCGGCAGCAGCGCCACAGCAAAACTGCCGTCCTGCATCGCCAGCGTCTGCATCGCCGCAGTAATTTCGCGCGCCAGCTTGTCGGCGGCTTTTTTGCGTGCTGCCGACAATTTATGCGCCGCCGCCAGATAGTTTTGCTGCGCGGATTTTTCCTGTTGTTCCAGCGCGGCCAGATTTGCGTCGCCGCCCAACTCAGTCAAGCGCGCCATGATGCGCCGCATGGCTTCATCCAACTGTTCCGGCGCGATGCGGTGTTTGCGTGCGGCATCCATCACGCCCTGAATACGCCGTTCCTGTTCATGCAGACGTTGCGGGTCGGTATCCAGGCGTTGCTGGTAATGGCGCAATGCGTAGACTGCCTCTTGCAGCTCGGCCTGCGCGCTTTCCAGCATGCGCAATATTTCGCCCAGACTGGCATCGTGCGCCATTCCATCGCGCAAGCGCGTCATCAGCGCGTTGAGTTGCGCCAAGCACGCGGTGTCCGCTTCGCTCAAAGTTTCGATGCCGAATGCCGCGGTTTCCAGCAGGCTTGCTGCATGGGCAAGGCGCGCGTGATCCGCTTGCAGTTCTTGCCACTCCGCCACATTGAAACCCAGCCCTTCCAGCTCGCTGCGCTGAAACTGCAACAACTCGCGCTCGGCGGCCACCGCCTCGGCATTCTCGCTGAGGCTGATACGGCGGCGGCGCAAAATTTGCCAATCGCGATACAGGGTTGCGACCTTCTCTGTATCCGCCGCCACGCCCGCATAGCCGTCCAGCAACATGCGCTGCGCATCGGGGCGCACCAGCGATTGATGCGCGTGCTGACCGTGAATATCGAGCAGATGTTCGCCCGCTTCGCGCAACTGTTGCAAGGTAGCGCTACGCCCATTAATGAAACCGCGTGAACGGCCATTGGCATCCAGCACGCGGCGCAGCAGGCACACACTCTCATCACCTTCCAGCCCCTGCTCAAGCAACCATGCCTGCAAATGTGGCAACGCGGCGATGTCGAATTCGGCGGCGATCTCGGCGCGCTCGCAGCCGTTGCGCACCATGGCCGCATCGCCACGCTCTCCGAGCGCCAGCGACAGCGCGTCAATCAGGATAGATTTGCCCGCGCCAGTTTCGCCGGTCAGCGCGGTAAAACCGGCAGAAAAATCCAGCTCAAGCGAGGAGACAATGACGAAATCGCGAATGGACAGAAACTTCAGCATTTATAAAGTCTGGTTCCAGAGCAATTTTTCGCGCAACGTATGGTAATAGCTATGCCCTACTGGATGCAGCAGGCAGGCGGGTTCGGGATGGCGCGTGACGATGATTTTGTCATGCAACTGCAAGTCATAATTTGTATGGCTGTCGAAACGCACGCTGATATCTCCGGTGCGGTGCATCAAAATTTCCAGCACCGACGAGCTTTTTACCACGATGGGGCGGTTGCTCAGCGTATGCGGGCATACCGGCACCAGCGCGAGTACATCCAGGCTGGGGTGCAATATCGGCCCTCCGGCGGACATCGCATAAGCGGTCGAGCCGGTAGGTGTCGAGACGATCAACCCGTCGGCGCGCTGGTTGTAAAGATATTCGCCATCGATGCGCACCTCGAACTCAACCATGCTGCTGATATGATTGCGATGCACCACCACTTCGTTGAACGCCAGCCCTCTAAACACTTCGGTATCGTTGCGCAACACGCGTGCAGACAGCAACAGGCGCTGCTCGGTGACAAACTTGCCGTCCAGCATCGCGGCGATACTGTCCTGCATGTTCTCCAACGTGAGATCTGTGAGAAAGCCCAGTCTGCCCTGATTCACCCCAACCAGCGGCATCTGGTGCGGCGATAAAGTGCGCGCGATATTCAGCATGGTGCCATCGCCGCCGATCACGATAGCCAAGTCCACCGCATGTGCCATTTCGTCCAGATTCATCGCGGGATAAGGGCAAGATTCGATCTGTTCGGCTGTCAGGCTATCCACCACCACAGTCAACCCTCTTGACGACAAAAAAGCGGCCAGACGCAACAACGGCCCGGCGATTTCAGGAGCCTTGTGTTTACCGATCAGCGCGATATTTTTGAAAGGGAATTTCATAGGCGCGATTAAACCACATCACCCGTGCAATGACAAAGCTAGCTGGCGGATTAGACTTGGGACAATGCGCGGGTGGGAATTGTTCACTAGTCGGCAATGCAGGCTACAAAAGGATGCTTAAAACAACTGAGTTGGTGCGATGTAGCCCTTCGCATAGGGTGGGCTTGCGCCGATCAGCTGCGTGCAGTCATACGGGTACGCATATTGGCGCTTTCCATCCACTTTTTGATGCGGTTGGCATCGCCGATGCGGGTACTTTTTCCCCATGAATCGAGCAACACGATGATCACCGAACGCTGATTGATCACCGTCTCCATTACCAGGCAGCGCCCAGCTTCGCTGATGTAACCAGTCTTGCTTACGCCAATATCCCAGGATACATTTTTGACCAATGGGTTGGTATTGGCAAAACGTATTTCACGTTTGCCAAAACCGTCTATGGAATATGATGCCGCGGTAGTATATTGATGTATCAAAGGGTAGTTGCTTGCTGCCGTAACCATCTTGACCAGATCGTATGCGGTCGAAACATTATTGCTGTTTAATCCGGCAGGGTCGAGGAAGCGTGTATTCTGCATCTCAAGTTCGCGCGCCTTGGTGTTCATTGCCGCAATCGCCGCACTGTACCCTCCCGGATAAGTGCGCGCCAAAGCAGCTGCCGCACGATTTTCAGAGGCCATCAATGCCAGCTTGAGCAACTCGCTGCGCGTAAGCGACATGCCGATGCGAAGGCGCGAGCGCGTGCCTTTGAGCATATCGATGTCCGCTATAGTGATGCTGATTTCTTCATCCAACGGCTGTTGCGCATCCAGCACCACCATCGCCGTCATCAACTTGGTAATGGACGCTATGGGAGCAAGTGCATTGGAATTTTTGGTGTACAGCGGAAGCTGTGTTTTCTGGTCATAAATCAGTGCAATTGAGGAATGCAGCCTAGGGGCAGAACCCGTACTGGTTATTGCGCTGGCTTGAATTTGCCCCTGCTTAAATGCGGTACGGTTTGCGTTAAATTCCCCCGCATGAGCCATCAGCACTTGCCCGGACAACAGGCAAATCAACAGTATTTTTTTCACAAGCAACCTTCCCTTGAACCACTTATTGTCGCGTAGCATACAGGAATATCGATATAAATCAATAGGCAAGATGAATTTTCTCTACTTGCTTCTGAAGATTCCACATTTGCGCATAAAATTTATTTTGTTCCAGCAATTCGCGGTGCGAGCCGCGTTCAACAATGTGCCCCTTGTCCATTACCAGTATTTGGTTGGCATTCACCACGGTGGATAAGCGGTGCGCAATGATCAGCGTGGTGCGGTTTTGCGCGATAGTATGCAATTCGGCCTGAATTGCCTTTTCCGATTTTGAATCGAGTGCGGAAGTGGCTTCGTCGAAAATAAGGATCGCCGGATTTTTCAGAATGGCACGCGCAATCGCCACGCGCTGCTTTTCGCCGCCAGACAATTTTAAACCGCGTTCGCCCACCATGCTGTTGTAACCTTGCGGCAGCGATTCGACAAAATCATGGATATGCGCGGCCTGCGCTGCGGCGACAACTTCATCGTGCGTTGCGGTGGGGCGACCATAGGCGATGTTGTAATAAATCGTATCGTTAAACAGTACGGTGTCCTGCGGCACAATGCCAATCGCCGCGCGCATGCTGCTTTGCGTGACATCGCGAATATCCCGGCCATTGATGAGAATGCGCCCCTGCTGCACATCGTAAAAACGGAACAGCAAGCGCGATAGCGTGGACTTACCCGCGCCGCTCGCACCCACCACGGCTACGGTATGCCCCTCAGGAATCGCAAAGCTCACGTCAAACAGGATCTGCCGGTCCGGCGCATAGCCGAAACTGACCTGCTCGAAGCGCACCTCTGCCTTGCCTGCCGGTAAAATTTGCGCATCGGGTTTGTCCGCAATTTCACGGTGTTCGCGCAACAGGCTGAACATTTTTTCCATGTCCGCCAGGGCGTGGCGAATTTCGCGGTATACGTAGCCGAGAAAATGCAGCGGCATGTATAACTGGATCATGAACACGTTGACCAGCACCAGATCTCCCAGCGTCATCGTCCCCTTCGCCACCCCATCGGCGGCCAGCAGCATCAGCGCGGTAATGCCGACTGCAACGATACAGCTCTGCCCCGCGTTCAGGTACGCCAGAGAAGTGGTATTGCGCACCGCCGCGACTTCCCAGTGCTGCATATTTTCGTCGTAACGCCGCGCTTCATATTGCTCGTTGCCGAAATATTTTACCGTTTCATAATTCAGCAGGCTGTCGATGGCGTGGCTGTTTGCCTTGGAATCCAGATCGTTCATGGAGCGGCGCACCACCATGCGCCACTCGGTGACAAACAAGGTGAACGCGATATAAACCAGCAGCGTGACAAACGTGATCACCGCGAACCATACGTTGTATTTGCTGAACAGAATCGCGGCCACCAGGCCGATTTCCAGCAAGGTGGGCAGGATATTGAACAGCATGAAATTCAGCAGAAAACCGATCCCGCGCGTGCCGCGTTCGATGTCGCGCGACACCCCGCCAGTTTGCCGGTCGAGGTGGAAACGCAAGCTGAGGTCATGCAAGTGCCCGAACACTTGCAGCGCCACGCGCCGGATTGCGCGTTGCGCTACCTTGGCGAACACCGCGTCGCGCAACTCGCCAAACAGCGTGCTGAGCAAGCGCAACACGCCATAGCCGATTACCAGAAACACAGGCACCGTCAACGCGGCATGGGTTTTATCCATTGCATCGATGATTTCCTTGAGCACCAGCGGAACGGATACATTGGCGAGCTTGGCCAGCACCAGCAGGCCCAGCGCGGCGATCACGCGCCCCTTGAACTCCCAGAGGTAAGGCCACAGGGAGCGCAGAGTCTGCCAGTCGGCACGGTTGCCGCTACTTGGCGGTTGGGCGTTGTTTGACAGTTTAGGTGGGGATGGGTGCATATTCAGTGGGTGGAAACATCAGTCGACAATTATAGCCGCACGCGTCGTGTGGGCTGAATAGCCTCTTTCTCCCGCAGGAGAAGGGAACTATCGCCGAGCTTGTTCCAGAGCCCACTCGGTCTTTTTGATTGTATATCTGTTGATTTATGCGTTTAACTATCTTCAAACCCGCTTGGATACGGGCTGTTAATGATTTGTTATCGCCGAAAATATCTCTTGTAAGAAACTTGTCGCAAACCCAGCCTGGGCGGGTCTTAAACTCAATTATCAGCAGATTAAGTGAACGGCTTGGTAGAACCGCACGCACGGTTCGGAGGGCGGGGAGGGCGAGAGCCTCTCTCGACCTCCATCGTGGCACTTTTTTGATTTCGGCTCGCCCGGATTGGACTAGAGCTGCACCATGCCTAAATTTTAGGCGCCGAATTCTGCCTTGGCATCACTCTACGCTCAAGCAGGGCTGCGCAAAAGCGCACAGCTCCTACGTTGAGGGGCGAATGGCTGGCTCTCAACATCACTGCAAAAACTTGTTCGTTTTATAAAGTTCTTAGTCGCTTAGAAAATGCTCTGTAAAATTCCTTCAGTGTTATTTCTGCTTTATCTCGAAAATAACGATTGCTGGAAGCAGAGTATATGTGCCCTCTCGTACGGAATTGCCCTCTCATGATCGCTCCCAATAGCCACTAAGTTGTGCAACATATCGGCATGTATCGGCAGAACTTTAGCTTGCTTCGAGGCATAATCGGCGATTATCAAGCTAGTTGTCGCCTGAATGTTTTTGTTCATGCTGCCGTTTCGAGCTCTTAAGAAACACCCTCCCAACTACTGATTGTAAAAAGCGGAATTAACCGGGCTGTTCATTGGCGACGAGTTTCATTCACATTTTTTCAGCACGCTGGACTAGTTGCCGCAATACTCTTTCGCGATAGCGTTCTTCGTAGTAGCCCTGCCCTTGGTCTGTATACTCTTCGACCCTTGGTAAGCACGGTGTACATGCCAATTTGTGTGCGGCAGCTGTCACGGCTTTGGGCTTATCCCTGCACCCGCACATCCTACGGAAATACGCGCCCAGCCCCGACTGGCTACCGCGCAATGCTGCTGCGGACAGCCTCAAGGCTCTGGCCGCCCGGTTGGCCACACGCTTGGTCTTGCCGCTCATCATTTTGCCTCCGGTAATTTTGGCATCTGAGCACAGTCCCAGTCAGTTCGCGAAGTGTCCTGCCGTGGGGAAGCGTGACATATCCGCCCCGATCCCCGAGATCGCCGCAAGCGCGGTGGCAACATCGATGCCGTCGATGCGCGTCAAATTAATCCCGCACATTTTGAACAACTGCGCGCTAACGACTTATTGTTTTATTCTGTGCCTTTCGTGTTTTTCGTGGATGAATTGCCGTTTTTAGAAGGAATGTTGTGCATGGGGATCAGTTACGGGCAACCGGAGCAGAGGCGATCAGGCGCGTTTCTTCGCTACCAGAAACAATGAGCCACCCGCAGGGAAACGTATCCCCGCACGCGTGAGCAACAGTTCTACCGACATGATTGCGCTTAGGATGAAATTCGCAATTTTGCCGACCCGTAGTTCCGCCATTGGATCCTGATGACTTTCTTTGCCGGTTTTGCCGCAACGCCGCGATAACCACATCACCGGCAACAGCAGTGCGACGAAGGAGCCTTTGTCCACGATCCCAAAACCCGCGCTTGATATCTTTTGCTTCAACTCCGTCGAAGTATAGCGGCGCACATGGCAAGCCCTTTCGTCCTGGCTGCTCCAAAGGCCGGGATGTTGCGGAACGGTGAGGATCAGGATGCCCCCCGGCTTGAGGGCTGCGAACATCTGTTTGAGAGCGACCGAATCCTCCTCAATATGCTCCATGATATCGAATGCACCGAGCGCATCGAAATGCGCTTCAAAAGGCATATTTAGTGCCTGTCAGAAAACCCCTGTTTTTTAAAAACTTACTCCCTGAATTTTTGGCATGTACCCCACAACTCTTGATTTTTGTTGCTGGAAGGAAAAGTTTTTCATTTTCCTGATACAGAAACGCGAATTCCCAATATTG
>CAIZNF010000385.1 GCA_903934275.1 uncultured Nitrosomonadales bacterium | reverse complement strand
GGGGCTTGGATGTTGGAAGCTTGCTTGCCTTTAGGACCCTGTACTACTTCAAAGGTTACCTTCTGGCCTTCTTTGAGTGACTTGAAGCCGCTCATGTTGATTGCGGAAAAGTGCGCGAACAAATCTTCGCTACCATCATCGGGAGTGATAAAGCCAAAACCCTTTGCGTCGTTGAACCATTTAACTGTACCTGTTGCCATGTGTTTACTTCCTTACTAAAGAAACGGGGAAACCCCCCGCGAGACTGTTTGAATCTAAGATCGCACACGGCAAAACCAGTACTGCAGATACTTTGAATCAAACACCAGTTCTCTTTTTACTCTGGTTTGATTGGTGTCGTCAAGGTTTTTTTAAAATATTTTCGATTAGACTTGAAAAAGCATCGCTAATCATCAAGTATGCGGCTTGGGGAAACTGTCAGAATGAACTTCAAGGATTATGGCTAACAGACAACAGGGTAGTTCAGTGCTCGCGCCGGAACGCGCTAGAATGAAACCGCCACGAATGTATAAAGTGGTTTTATTTAATGACGATTACACGACAATGGAATTCGTGATTGAAGTGTTGCAACGATTTTTTGCGATGGATCGTGAACGCGCGTTGCAAATCATGCTCAAAGTGCATAATGAAGGGTCGGCGGTGTGTGGGGTGTATTCGCTGGATGTTGCTGAAACCAAAGTCGCTCAAGTTTCAATGTTTGCAAAACAACATGGGCATCCGCTACGATGCGGTATAGGGGAAACGTAAAATGATCGCGCAGGAATTGGAAGTCAGCTTGCACATGGCGTTTGTCGAGGCGCGCCAGAAGCGCCACGAGTTCATTACTGTTGAGCATCTGTTGCTCGCCATGTTGGACAACGCTTCCGCCTTGCAGGTGTTGCGTTCCTGCAACGTGAATATTGATGAGTTGCGCCGGATAGTCGCAACATTCGTCGATAAACATACGCCGATCATTGCGGGTGACGGGGAGGTGGATACGCAGCCTACCGTTGGTTTTCAGCGAGTCATCCAGCGCGCGATATTGCATGTGCAATCCACCCAGAAAAGGGAGGTATCCGGTGCAAATATTCTCGCCGCGCTGTTTGGCGAAAAAGATTCTCACGCGGTGCATTTTTTGACAGAACGCGGTGTCAACCGCCTTGATGTGGTGAATTACATTGTGCATGGCGTTGCCAAAAGCGAGGCTGGTGGCGGTGTTCCACAGCCGCATGGGGACGCGGAGCCGGAACAGCAAGCCGGCGAGGAAGGCATACTGAAACAATATACGCTGGATCTCAATGCGCAAGTTTTGGCTGGCAAGATAGACCCGCTCATCGGGCGCGAAATTGAGTTGGAGCGCGTGATTCAAACACTGTGCCGCCGCCGCAAGAACAACCCGTTGCTGGTGGGTGAGGCCGGGGTGGGCAAGACGGCGATTGCCGAAGGTCTGGCACGGCGCATCGTCGAGGAAGAAGTGCCGGAAATTCTCAGGGGCGCGCGTGTTTATTCGCTGGACATGGGCTCGCTGCTGGCGGGCACCAAATACCGTGGCGATTTTGAGCAACGCCTCAAAGCGGTGCTGAAGGAATTGAGCGACGCACCGAACGCGGTTTTGTTCATTGATGAAATTCACACCTTGATCGGCGCGGGTGCAGCTTCCGGAGGCACGATGGATGCATCCAATCTGCTCAAACCGGCTTTGTCGAACGGGCAATTGAAGTGTATCGGTGCAACCACATACAAGGAATATCGCGGGATATTCGAGAAAGATCATGCGCTGTCGCGCCGCTTCCAGAAAATTGATGTGCCGGAGCCTTCTGTCGAACAAACCATTGCGATTTTGCGTGGATTGAGATCTCGCTTTGAAGAACACCACAGCGTCAAATATAGCGCTGCGGCATTGTCCAGTGCGGCGGAGCTTTCCGCGCGCTTTATCAATGACCGGCACTTGCCCGACAAAGCCATCGATGTGATCGACGAAGCGGGAGCCGCGCAACGCATCCTGCCGAAATCGAAGCAAAAGAAAATTATCGGCAAGCACGAGATCGAAGAGATTATTTCCAAGATCGCGCGCATCCCGCCGCGCAGCGTATCCTCGGATGACCGCAACGCGCTGAAGACGCTGGATCGCGATTTGAAAGCGGTGGTGTTCGGGCAAAATAAAGCGATTGACGCAATTGCCACCGCCATCAAGATGTCGCGTAGCGGCCTTGGCAACCCGCAAAAACCTATCGGCAACTTCCTGTTTTCCGGTCCGACCGGTGTCGGAAAGACCGAAGTGGCGCGGCAACTCGCTTATGCGATGGGGATGCCGTTGCATCGCTTCGATATGTCCGAATACATGGAACGCCACGCCGTGTCGCGCTTGATCGGTGCGCCACCCGGTTATGTCGGCTTCGAACAGGGAGGTTTGCTCACCGAAGCTATCAGCAAGCAACCGCATGCCGTGGTGCTGCTTGATGAAATTGAAAAAGCGCACCCGGACGTTTTCAATATCCTGTTGCAAGTGATGGATCATGGCACGCTCACCGACAACAACGGACGTAAGGCGGATTTTCGCAACGTAGTTGTTATCATGACCACCAACGCGGGTGCGGAAGCGTTGAACAAGACTCAAATCGGCTTCACCCAAAACAGCGCGAGTGGTGATGAAATGGCCGACATCAAGCGTACCTTCACGCCGGAATTTCGTAACCGCCTGGATGCCATCATCTCCTTCGCGCCGCTCGATCACGAAGTTATTCTGCGTGTGGTGGACAAATTTCTGATGCAGCTGGAGGAGCAGTTGCACGACAAAAAAGTGGAAGTTGTGTTTACCGATGCGCTCAAGGATTACCTTGCCAAGCACGGCTTTGACCCGCAGATGGGTGCACGTCCAATGGCGCGCCTGATCCAGGACACCATACGCTCCGCATTGGCAGACGAACTGCTGTTCGGCAAATTGGCGAACGGTGGAAAAGTCACCGTGGACGTGAAGGATGGCAAGGTGGTTCTGGATTTTTCGGAAGAAGCGGTAACAGCCTGACCTGTTAGCCTGTGCAGGTCGGTCATCGCATGTAATCCTTGGCTGATTACGCTAACGTTGGGCGGGTTTTACCCGCCAGATATGGCTGTCTGGCACAGCCCGACCTGCAAATTACCCCCCGTTTGAAGAAGAATATGAAGTCAGCCGTTGAGCTTGTAGGGCAAGTGAATTGTGGTGATATTCATGTTCGCTTGCTATAGAGGTTCCCTATAAATTAGGCGGCAAAATTCCCATGTGCCGTTCAAGAAATTCAATCGCATGATCGAAATTGTTTGCGGCCTGCGCGCTAAGCGCGTCTCCAAGTTCGAAGCTGTAGCCACGGATGGCGAGCAGGTAGGTATTGGGCGGCAGATGACCGTTGATCTGCTGACCGGTCGCCAGCAGCGCGGACGGTGAAACGGCGTGGGTGGTGACACTGTGATCGATTTGCGCGGCTAGAGGGCCGAAGGCGTAGGGTTCTGCGCCACTGGCGGCGGCATCGACGAAGATCACTTCCTCGCGTCCCAGCAGATCCAGCACGTATTCGATCTGCAACTGGAAGTCGGTCAGCAGTTCCGTGTCCGGCAGTTGCAGGGCTTGTAGGCGCTCGATACACAATGAACCGAGCGCGTCATCGCCGCGACTGGGGTTGCCGATGCCGATGATGAGTCTCGGCGCGACGGTTTCATTCATTATAGCGACCCTGCCACAAGCTACCCGCCCAACAGTTCGTGGTGAACTTGTCGAACCACCGGATATTCATCCACAGCCCTTTGACGAGCTCAGGGCGAACGGTTTCTTTCATAAGGAGCACTGAACTCCTACAGGGTTGTTTGATTTTTCAAGCGGAAACGGCCTCAACCATCACGCGTGAGCGTATCGACCTGCTTGCCCTCGGCATCAATGAGTTCGATTTTCAGCGGCATTTTGCCCAGCGCGTGGGTGGCGCAGGACAGGCAGGGATCGAAGGCGCGGATCGCGACCTCGATGTGGTTGAGCAGGCCTTCGGTGAGTTTGCGCCCGTCGATAAATTGCCGCGCCACTTGGCGGACCGCTTCGTTCATCGCCTGATTGTTGTGCGTGGTGGAGACGATCAGGTTGCAGCGAATGATCTGGTCGTTGTCGTCCACCTTGTAATGGTGGATCAGCGTGCCGCGTGGCGCTTCGATCACGCCGACACCGCGCGCCTGGCGTTTGCCGGTGCTGACCAGATCGCCGCCTTGCAGGTCGGGGTCGTGCAGCAGTTCTTGGATGAGCTCGGCGGCATGCAGCATCTCGATCATGCGCGCCCAGTGGAAGCCCAGCGTCGCGACCGTTGCCGAGCCGCCGTTAAACGCCATGAACAGCTTGCGCTGTTCTTCTGCCAAGGGTGTCGGAATAAAGTCGCACTGCGTCACGCGGCTCAACGGCCCGACGCGATACCAGCCGGTTTCCGGCCCGAGGCTGCGCAAGAACGGGAATTTCATATATGACCACGGTTTCACGTCCTCGAAGATCACGTCCCAGTAGTGCGAGTAATCGTAGTGGTCGAGCAGCATGTTGCCGTTCATGTCGCGCGCGCGCAACCCGCCGTGATACAGATCCAGCGCGCCGTCGGCGCGCACCAGGTTGAGCGTGTGCGCCTTGAACGTGCCGAAGTTGTTGTACAGGTCGAGGTTCTGCTCGAACAACTGCCGCGCGATACCGACCGCCGCGCGGCTCCATTCGACCATCTGGCCGATGTCCTTGAGCAGATAGTCGCGCTCTTCCGCGCTGACGTTCTTGTTCACGCCGCCGGGAATCGAGCCGGTGCCGTGTACGCGTTTGCCCGCTGTGACACGGATCACTTCCTGGCCGTATTTGCGCAGCAGCACGCCCTGTTTGGCAATCTCGGGGTAGGCGGCGACGATGCCGACGATGTTGCGTTTCGCGACATCCGAATCGAAGCCGAATAATAAATCGGGCGAGCACAGGTGGAAGAAATGCAGCGCATGCGATTGCAGTATCTGGCCGTAGTGCATCAGCCGCCGCACCTTCTCCGCCGTTGGCGTGAGCGTCGCACCGACGATCATGTCCATCGCCTTGGACGCGGCGATATGGTGGCTCACCGGACAGATACCGCACAGCCGTTGTACCATCACCGGCGCTTCCCAATAAGGCCGCCCTTGGATAAATTTTTCGAAGCCGCGAAACTCGACGATATGCAGCCGCACCTGGTGCACGTGGTCGTTCTCGTCCAGCAGCAGCGTGACCTTGCCGTGCCCCTCGACGCGAGACACCGGTTCGATCACGACGCGGCGCAGGTTCTCCGGGTGCGCGGCGGTTTCCAGATTATTGATGCCAGTATTTGCGGAAGTATCAGTCATATTTGATAAGCCCATGTCCGAGTTCGGGCGTCTTGCCCGCGATCAGGTCGGTGATGAATTTCCAGATGGCGTCGCCCGACGGCGGGCAGCCGGGGATGAAGTAATCGATCTTCACCACTTCATGCAGCGGATGCACCTTGTCCAGCGGCAGCGGCAGCTCCGGGTCGTTCGGGATGTGACCGTGCGCCAGCCCCGGTTCGGTGAGATACACCTCGGTCAGGCAGCTGCCCAGATCGAGGTGGTTGCGCTGCGCGGGCAGGCCGCCGGTGATGGCGCAGGAACCGATGGCGATCAGGATTTTGCAATTTTTGCGAAACTCGTGCAGCACGTGCACATTATCCGCGTTGCAGATGCCGCCCTCGATAATGCCGATGTCGCAGGGGCCGCAATGCTTGATATCGGTGATCGGCGAGCGGTCGAATTCCACCAGTTCGAGCAGCGCAAGCAGCCGCTCGTCGATGTCGAGGAACGACATGTGGCAGCCGAAACAACCGGCCAGCGATGTGGTCGCGATGCGCAGTTTTTTGCTCATGGCGTTCCCTCGCAGGCGGCGCAACTGCCACCGGTATCGGCTTGGCGCGGCGCATCGTCGAGCGCCTGCGCGCTGATCGGGCGCTGGTCGTATTTCCGTTTGCCGATCGGCACGCTGAAACCGACGCGCTTGGGCAGGATCACACCCACCGGGCAGACATGCATCGCCTTGTCGGTCAGCGCGATGTCGGTATCTTTCAGCAAGCCCGATTCGGCATTGACGATGAGGTGCTTGGTGATGCCGCGCCCGGACAGCGCAAATACGTTCTTACCATCTACCTCGCCGGAAGCGCGCACGCACAGTTCACACAGGATGCAGCGATTGAAATCGAGCAGGACGTCCGGGTGCGAGGCATCCAGCGGGCGATCCGGGTACATGTGGCGGAAACCGGCGGTATGCACTTCGAGGTCGTAGCCCAATGCCTGCAACATGCAGTTGCCGCTCTTTTCGCATGACGGGCAGAAATGGTTACCCTCGGCGAACAGCATCTGCACCAGCGTGCGGCGCAGGCCGTTCATTTCCTCGACGTTGCTTTCCACATTGAGTCCGGCTTCGGCGGGCATCGTGCAGGAAGCGGTGGTGCGACCGCCGACCTTGACCGTACACAGCTTGCAACTGCCATGCGGCTTGAATTCAGGGTGGTAGCACAGGTGCGGGATGTAACGCCCGGCGGCCAGCGCGGCCTGCATCACGGTCTGGCCTGCTTCAAACGGCACCGCTGCACCATCGAGTTGGAAAGTGTCGCTCATGTTTCCTCCTGTTTCAGGTGTGCCCCGGCATCGTCGCGCCCGGTCATCTGGCGCGCCCGCGCCAGCGCACCGTCGAGGTCGAAGGCTGGCTCGAAGTCCAGAGATTTCAGGCGATTCTCATAGGCGGGGCGGAAATGCTTGAGGGTGTGCAGTACCGGGTTGCAGGCGGTGCGCCCCAACCCGCAGTGGGAGCTGGTCTGCAATACTTTATCCAGATTTTCGATCTCGTTCAGGTCATGGCGCGTGCCGTGCCCGGCGGCGATCTTGTCCATGGTCTGTTTCAGCATCGAGGTGCCGACGCGGCACGGCGTACAGAAACCGCAGCTCTCGTGCGCGAAGAAATGCACGAAGTTGCGTGCCACCTCGAACAGGTCGCGGCTGTCGTCGAACACCATGAATGCCCCGGCGGTGGGCAGGTCTTCAAAGCCCAGCTTGCGGCCGAATTCGCTCTCAGCGATGCATATGCCGGAAGGGCCGCTGATTTGTACCGCGCGCGTATTCGCCGCGCCGCAGTCTTCGAGCACCTCACGCACCGATACGCCGAACGGATATTCGTAAATGCCGGGGCGCGGGCAATCACCGGACACTGAGATCAATTTGCTGCCGGAGGATTTTGCCGTGCCGATGGCGCGGAAGTTTTCCGCACCAATCTGTATCGCCAGCGCGGCGCTGCAAAAGGTCTCGACGTTGTCCAGCGCGGTCGGCTGCTGCATATAGCCGTGCGTCACCGGGAACGGCGGACGGCTGCGCGGCACGCCGCGCTTGCCTTCCAGCGATTCGATCAGCGCAGATTCTTCGCCGCAGATATAGGCACCCGCCCCCATGTGAATGGCGATATCGAAGTCGAAGCCGGGCTGCCCGAGAATACTTTTGCCCAGCAGCTTGTTGTCACGGCGGCGTTGCAGGATGGCCTGCAACGGTTCGAGCAGGTAGCGGTATTCGCCGCGCAGGTACAGGAAACCATGCAGCGCGCCGACTGCCAGCGCGCATAGCGTCATGCCTTCGAATACAAGGTCGGCTTGGCTAGTGAGCAGTACGCGATCCTTGAAGGTGCCAGGCTCGCCCTCATCGGCGTTGCACACCACATGGCGTACCGCGCCCGGTGCGTTGCGGCACGCGTCCCATTTCTGCCCGGTGGGGAAGCCCGCACCACCGCGCCCACGCAGGCCGGAATTCTTGACCGCTTCAACGATATCTTCGCCGCCCAGCGCCAAGGCTATGCGCAAAATATCACCGGGAGCGCTGGTGTTATCGAGCAGCGGGCCGCTGCGGCGGATATTGTCTTCCACGAGGAAAAAATCGGCAGGCCAGTCCGCCAGCGGCGTGCGGTTGCGGATCAGGCTGCCGATCTCCTGCACGCGCTGATGGGTCAGGCGCGTGATGGTGCGGCCGTTGACCAGCATCGCCGGGCCCTGGTCGCACATACCGGTGCAGGAGGTGGTATTGATGCTGACTAGGCCGTCTTCCGAGACCTTGCCCGGTTGCAGCCACAACTGCTGGCACATTTTCTCCATCAGAGCCTGGCTGCCCAGCATACGGTCGGTGATGTTGTCGGAGAACAGTACGCGGTATTCGCCGTTCGGCCGCAGATGCAGGAAGGAATAGAAGTCGGCCACGCCTTCGATCCGCGCGCGCGGAATGCCGAGCCGTTGTGCGAGGCAGGTTATCGCCGGCGGCGCAATCCATCCATGCCGCTCCTGAGTCTCGCAAAGCATCTGCAGGAGATTGGTCGGATTGTTGCCGTGGCGCGCAAGGAGCGCATCCAGAAAAGCGGGTAGATCGTCAGTAGTTGTCATAAATGCAAGACCGAGCTAAAGATCCAGTTGACAGCATACAACTTTTTTTTGATAAAGGCGATTTTTTGAAAAACTGGGGGTGATTAACCTGGGCGCGCTATTACCACTTCTTACCACTTCTGCCACCCGATAATTTTCTAACCAGTTGCCAATTTACGCACCACCTCGGCGATATGCTGCGCGGATTGCTCGACCAACTGCATATCTTCACCCTCCACCATCACACGCAGCAAAGGTTCAGTGCCGGACGGACGCAACAGCACGCGGCCTTTGCCGTTCAACCGTAGCTCGACATCTGCCACCACCGCTTTGACTTGGTCGTGGCCGAGGCAATCGATCCCCTTATTTACCCGCACGTTGATGAGCACCTGCGGATACATATGCAAATCATCCGCTGCTTCCGCAAGGGTTTGCTGTCCGTTGGCTCGTAGCGCGTGCAGCACTTGCAACGCGGAAACGATACCGTCGCCGGTGCTGTGTTTGTCGAGGCAGATGATATGGCCTGAATTCTCGCCGCCGAGCTGCCAGCCTTGTTGCTGCAACAATTCCATCACGTAGCGGTCGCCCACTTTGGCGCGCATGAACGGAATGCCGAGTTTCTGCATGGCGTGTTCGAACGCCAGATTGGTCATCAGCGTGCCAACCACGCCGCCATGCATTTTTCCTTGCGCTTGGCGGTGTCTGGCGATCACGTACAGCAACTGGTCGCCGTCGTAGAGCCGCCCTGAGCCATCCGCCATGATCAAACGGTCGCCGTCGCCGTCGAGCGCAATGCCGATGTCCGCCTTGTGCTCGACCACGGCCTTGCGCAGATTATCCGGCGCGGTCGCGCCATAGCCGTGATTGATGTTCTTGCCGTCTGGTTGCACGCCGATGGCGATGACATCCGCACCGAGTTCGTGAAACACATGGCGCGCGATGTGGTAAGTCGCGCCATGTGCGCTGTCCACCACAATCTTCATACCGCGCAGATCCAGCTCGCTCGGGAAGGTGCTCTTGCAAAATTCAATATAGCGGCCGACAGCATCGTCGATGCGCTTGGCTTTGCCCAGCCACTCCGATGAATTGGTTTGCATGGGTTCGTCCAGCGCGGCTTCGATGGCGCGCTCGGTTTCATCCGGCAACTTGGTGCCGTGCGCCGAGAAGAACTTGATGCCGTTATCTTCGAACGGGTTGTGCGACGCGGAAATCACGATGCCCGCCTGCAAGCGCAACGCGCGGGTCAGATAAGCCACGGCGGGGGTCGGCACCGGCCCGGCCAGGTACACATCGATACCCGCCGCGATCAAACCGGCTTCCAGCGCCGATTCCAGCATATAGCCGGAGATGCGCGTGTCCTTGCCGATCAGCACCCCGATGCGCTCGCCGCGTGTCTGGCCGTTAGCGGCCAACACCTTGCCTGTCGCATAACCCAAGTGCATCACGAACTGCGGCGTGATGGGATGTTCGCCTACCCGCCCGCGCACACCGTCGGTACCAAAATATTTTCTGCTCATGTTGTGTTCCCGTCAAAAGTAAAAGATCGTTCCCGCAGATTACACCAATTAACGCCGATTAAAATTTGTGCGAATCTACGCAATCTGCGGACAAATGAACTGGCAGATCGGGCCATGCCCAATATGGTCGGCATAACCCACTCTCGCCATTGTATTCACCGCATTCCAAATCTTCAACGTATTGGGTGCATTCGAAAGTGGTGGGCAACAAGCAAAAGCCCCTCTCCCCTTGCGGGGGATGGGGGTTGGGGAGAGGGGTGAAAACCGCTACCCGCCCACCACTTTCGAATGCACCAGAATGGCAGTCTCGAGCCGCGCTCCAATGCCCGCAATGCTACAATGCAAGCTCGACGTTGCACCCTTGTCGTGTTTACGGCCTTTATAAAATATGCACCGAGCGCAAACTCGACAGGCGATATTCGTTTTGCAGTTTATTAATTTTTTGGGGAAGATATGCCGAAATTCGATTTCTCCGTTACCACACGGGACGGGCAAAAAGTCGAGAGTATCCAGATTTATGGCAAAGATTTGCCGGATGCCGAACGCAAACTGCGCCAGATGTACTACAACTGCCAAGTGACGCAAACCAGGACAGTTAGCTCCGAAAAAGAATTTACACAATCGGCGGATATAGAAGATGTGTTGTCGCTGATTGTCAGGCAGGACGGAAAATCTGGAGGAGAGGCATAAATGCCTGCCATTCTGGCCTCCGGCACCATAAAAAGTTCTGAATCTTCAAGCGTTATCCAATGAACCTGTCGGCCATCAACTCGTCGAGCAACGCCTCGTAATCCTTCGCTCCACGGCTGCTGGGTGCGTGCTCGAAAATTGTTTTATTCAGCGATGGGCTTTCTGCCAGACTAACATTTTCAGAAATGAGCGTCCGGCAAACATCCGCGCCGAATTCCTTTTCAGCCATAAGTAAAATTTCTCTTGCCATGCGTCGCCGCGAATCAAAACGCGTGAGCAGATAACGGCGGTTTACCCGGCGTTTCAGTACCCGTTCGAGTGCTTTGAGAGTTTTTTGAATCTGAATGGCACCCTTGAAAGACAAATAATCAGCCGATACGGGGATGATAATGCCATCGCTGGCGAATATAGCGTTCAACGAAAGCACGCCAACCAACGGGCTACAGTCGATTATCCAGGGTGAGTTAAAGGCAAGTATTTTTTCTGGCTGCAAGCTCAAATTCAACTTGTTAATTGCGTTGTAACCCTTGCCATACAGCGCGTCCACCTTGGACAACTCTATGTGCGACGGAATGATACCGATTCCGCTGGACGACTCTTGAATCATTTCACGTAATGGCCGGTTACGCTGAAACAGGCTGAAAATGCTGTCATCTCCAGAACGCGCAGTAATACCCGCAATTAAGCCAAATTGCGCCTGAGGATCAAGGTCGATGCCTACCGGTTTTTGCCCGCGCCGCGCTAGTGCGGCGGAAAGATTGAGCGCCGTAGTGGTTTTGCCTACCCCGCCCTTTTGGTTGAATATGGCTACTATAGTCATGGTTCGGTGAGAGTCATGTTTAATTTCTATATTGGTCAATTTTCATTTTAACAGACTGAAGCTCTATTCCGGTTTTGCCGCGATGACCGGGTGCGGTTTAAGCTGACACCGTGGGAGCGGTTTCCAGGCCGCGATTTCTTTCAAAACCAATCGCGGCCTGGAGACCGCTCCCACAGGACGTGCAACTGTTTAATTATTCGGTGTGTTTTGACACCATGCCCATTAGCTCAAGTTGCCATGGTTTTGCTGATATAGTTGCATCAACCATCAACCTACAAAAAGTAGTTGTCCGCAGATTACGCAGATT
>CAIZNF010000384.1 GCA_903934275.1 uncultured Nitrosomonadales bacterium | reverse complement strand
CTTCGTGACCCTTCGTGGTTGAGTCCTTAAAAGGTGACTTATGAAAAACCCCATTCGCATTGCCCTCATCCAACTCGCCTACTCAGGTAGCATGAACTCAATGAAAGACCAATATCGCAGCCTCATCGCCGAAGCCGCAGAGCGCGGAGCGGAACTTGTCTGCCTGCCAGAGTTTTCGCTCATCCCATATTTCCCGGGCGCCCGTCAGCCAGATGGATTCAACTTTGCAGAACCAATTCCAGGTGGAGAGTCGGAGCGGTTCTTCAGTGAGATGGCAAAAACTCACAAAGTCAAAATCGTCGGCAGTTTATATGAAGAAGCACAGGATGGCAACTTGTTCGACACCGCCACCGTCCACGATGAAACAGGCAAACTTATCGGCGTGACGCGCAAGATTCAAATCCCATCAGGCAACGGTTATCACGAAACTGACTACTACGCAGGCAGCGACCAATTCCCCGTCGTCAAACTCGACGCGCTCAGCATCGCCACACCCACCTGCTACGACCAGTGGTATCCAGAGATCGCGCGCATCTACGCGCTCGGCGGCGCGGAGCTTATCGTCTATCCCACCGCCATCGGCGATGAGCCCGAAGATCACGTGATGGATACTCAAGACTCATGGGAAACAATCATGCGCGGACATGCCATCGCCAACGGAATTTTTATCGCCGCGATTAATCGCGTTGGCTCGGAAAACGGCGTCACATTTTATGGCAGCAGTTTCATCTGCGGACCCGATGGACGCATCATCGCTCGCGCGAGCCGCGACAAAACCGAAGTTGTCATCGCCGACATCAGCCGCGACACCATCAAAGAGTGGCGCTGGCATTTTCCGCTCCTGCATCAGCGCCGCCCGTCCGTCTATCAAAATATTCTTCAGCAATGGTCTGGTGATGAAGCGCCAGATTGGATGGAGGAAACACCCCTCCGCAAAGTCAAACCCACCAAAGGAGATTTGAAATGAAAAACGCCCGCCTCTTTTCGACCCTCAGCCTGATCCTCATCCCAATCTTGATCCTCACCGCATGTGGGTCGCCATCGGCGCAGCCGCCCATTGCCCAAACAGAAATTCCCGTTGTTGAATCAGGCTGTGCCCAACCTTCCCCCAAAATGGAAGTGACTTCCAAAGAACTCAACATGTTCACCTGGTCGGAATACATTCCCGATGAAATCATCAACTGCTTTGAAGAAGTGTACGGCGTCACCGTCAATCACGACACCTTCTCCAGCCAGAGCGAACTGCTCGCCAAATTGGAACGCGGAGCATCTGGCTATGATGTCGTCCAACCGAGCGATGACATGGTGCAGTTGATGGTTGAGAAAGATCTGTTCGCCGAACTCGACAAAAGCCAACTGCCCGTGATGAGCAATTTCAATCCCGCCTTCCTCAACCCCGCCTTCGACCCTGATAACAAATACAGCCTGCCCTATCAAGGCGGTTCGACAGGCATCGTCTACAACTCTGAAACTATCAAGACCCCGCCGACCTCCTACACTGATTTGTGGAACGCAGAATACGCAGGTCGCATCATCGCCGTGGACGACTCGCGCACCATGATTACCCTGACCCTGCTTGCATTGGGTTACGATGCCAACTCCACTGACCCCGCACAGTTGAGCGAAGCCAAAACGAAACTCAAGGAACTCACAGCCAACGTCCGCATCTTCGACAGTGACAGCCCAAAGACCGCGCTCATCGGAGGCGAAGCAGACCTCGGCGTCATCTGGAGCACCGAAGCGTTCACCACTGTCGTTGAGAAACCAGCCTTCCAGTATGTGTATCCCAGCGAAGGCGTCATCCTCTGGCAGGATAATTTCACCATTATGAAAGACGCCACTCATGCCGACGCCGCCTACGCCTGGCTAAACTACCTGAACCAAGCCGACGTCTTCTGGATGGTCATGCGCGACCACTCAGGCTCGAATCCCAATGCCGCAGCAGTGGAATACGCCAAAGCCAATCAGCCCGATGTGTATGCCGCCTACATGCAATCCAACATCAGCAATGTCCCTGCCGAAGCTGTGACGAACGGTCACTGGCTCAAATCCCTCACCCCCGAAAACGCATCCATCTTTGATCAGTTGTGGGTGGAAGTAAAATAGCAGAAAGCTTATATGGAACAAGGTCATCTGAATTGAATTCAGATGACCTTGTTCCAAAAAATATTCTTCCAGCACACCAGCACAAGCCAGCACAGGAG
>CAIZNF010000383.1 GCA_903934275.1 uncultured Nitrosomonadales bacterium | reverse complement strand
TGAGTTGGTCGGTCAGATCAAAATGTAGTCAGAACGTGGAACCAAAATTACCGTGGGTTTCATTGGGGAAACTCGGATTTTTTGAACAGGAACTTCAGGCTAATCTGGATGAACTGCTGTTCGCGATGATTGTTCTGGGCGACGACCGTCTGATTGAGCGCACCGTGATTTCTCAAGGGATTTGAGGCTGTAGCTACCGCAGATATTGCGTGAGCCGCTACATTTTTGATAGTAACTTACAATCTCTGCAACTTAGGAGTTACTCCCCATGAGCATCAAAAGCGACAAGTGGATTCGCCACATGGCCGAAACAACCGGCATGATCGAGCCCTTTGAGCCTGGCCAGATTCGCCAGAACGCCGCCGGACAGAAGATCGTCAGCTACGGCACCAGCAGCTACGGCTACGACATCCGCTGCGCGCCCGAGTTCAAGGTGTTCACCAACATCCACAGCACCGTCGTCGACCCGAAGAACTTCGACGAAAAGAGTTTTGTCGATTTCAACGACGACGTCTGCATCATCCCGCCCAACAGCTTTGCGCTGGCCCGTACCCTGGAATATTTCCGCATTCCGCGCAACGTACTCACCATTTGCCTGGGCAAGAGCACCTATGCGCGCTGCGGCATCATCGTCAATGTGACGCCGTTTGAGCCCGAGTGGGACGGTTATGTAACGCTGGAATTCAGCAACACCACACCGCTGCCCGCCAAGATCTACGCCGGAGAGGGCTGCGCTCAGGTGCTGTTCTTCGAGAGCGACAAGGACGACGTCTGCGAGACTAGCTACAAAGACCGGGGCGGCAAATACCAGGGCCAGGTGGGTGTGACTTTTCCCAAGGCGTGAGTGGCAGCCCGGGCTTGGCCTGATTCTCCGGTTCGGATTTGAAGAACTCATGATTTTGCATCTGCTTGCGATGCCTTGAGCTCCTCACCGATCATGCTTGCGAGCATCGCCCCATATTCGGCACAGGCGGCAACATCCTCGGGCTTGATATGCGCCGTCGGCCAGGTCAGCGAAAGTCCTTGCGGGTCCCACAAAAATGCGGCCTTTCCATTACAGCCCTTGAGCAACCAGTTGCGCGCGTCGGTCGACAGGCACCGCAGCAATCCCGGCCGACTTCCAAAGGCGCTGAAAGCCAGCCCAAATGCGTCGTCCGAAAGCGCCAAGTGACTTTCGGGTGTGATCGACAGGGAGTTGTAGCGGGTGTTGCCGAAATTCGTGCGTATAAACATCTGCATTGCAAACAATGCCGCCTGGGAACGCAGCACGCCAAAAAAACCGCCTGAATCCGACTTTTCCGGCTCAGGATTGGCACCTTTGGGAGTCACCATGAGTAGAAGTTCTCCGCCGCCGGTCCCCATCTCGGGTGCAGTCCATCGCGTATAACGCATCGAGTCAGTGCTGCGGGTGGCAGACCCGTCAGACGCATCCGAAGTGAGAAGGGTGACCTCTGCAACCCACGCCACACCCCGGATAGAGCCGCTAAAGCGGTGTGTGCCTTGCAGCTCACCGCTATTAATGGAATGACCAACCGGTGGGCGGTAATCCATGCCTTGTTTCTGAGCCGCTGCCATGGTGCGGGCGACCAGTATGCCCCGCCGTTTTTTTGCGATGCGCCGCGCCAGGACACCAAAACCGCCGAATCCGACAAATACCAAAAATGGCCAGTATTCGTATAGAAACGCTATCACAGTTTGTTCAAGTATCTGTATTTGTTCCATGGCCGCCCTCAACGCAAATAATTTCCTCCATTCACCGCAGCACCATTTCGACGCGGCGGTTCTTGGCTCGACCGGCATCGTCGGTATTGTTCGCCACCGGTGCCAGCGGTCCGACACCTTCGGCACCGAGCCGCTCAGCCTTGATGTCATGGTCCCTGGACAATGCGGCAATCACCGCTGCAGCCCGGTCACGCGACAGCTTCTGGTTGCGCTCGATGGGACCTTGCATGTCGGTATGCCCCACGATAAAGACATTCGCACTGGCGTTTGTTTTGAGCCACTTCGCCATCTCGGCCAGGGTCGGGGTTGATTCGGCTTTCAGGGTTGCCTTGTCAGTGTCAAAGTAGATGCCGTAGAAAACCACCTTGCCCTCGGTGCCCATCGCCCGGGCGATCTGTTCGGACGAGACCACGACCGATTGTTCCATGCCGGCAACGCGAACAATCTTGTGCATGACCGCCGAGCAATCAGTTGGACCGCCCCGCCCGCAACCCGCCTCACCCGCGAACTCGGCGTCTCCTTTGCGCAAACGGTAGTACACCGCTTTGTCGCTGACAGAAAGTATCTCGCCCTTGGCCTCGCGCACGGCATTTTCATAGTTGCGCACCACTTCCAGTTTTCCGGGGTGTCGGCCATTGGCGTCCTTCTCGATGCCGTTGAAGTAATACCAGTATCCGCCCTCGACCTTGAACGATTCGGCACCGGACTTGGGATCGTTGGCTGCCTTCCATCGCCAAAGTCCCAGATCCTTGAAGCGCGCTCGCTCGCAGTTACCCATCACCTCCCCGGCAAAACGGTTGAATACCGGATTGGGTTCGCATTTAGGATTGTCTTTGGGGGCTTGGGCGAAGGCGTTGGCAGCAAAAATAACCAATATGAGTGCACGTAGTAGCAATCTGCTCAAATATTTCACTAATCTCTCCTTGAATGATACGGATAGGCCTTTCAAGCACACGAGCCGCAGTATAGACCTCAGCAACAGGCTTCGAAC
>CAIZNF010000382.1 GCA_903934275.1 uncultured Nitrosomonadales bacterium | reverse complement strand
GGGGGTACCGTGCCATACCAATTGCGGCGCATCGTCGCCATCAATATCAAAAATTCCATCACACGACTACCTACTGGTCGTGTCGCAGAGCTTGATCCACGTGGGGGAGTGCTGGCCATTGGCGAAAACGGTGTCGGTAAGACAACCTTTTTGCGCCTCCTACCTGTTTTCTACGGAGCGACGACATCTCAAATTCTGCGCGGAAGTGGACGTGATTCACTAATTGCCTACCTGCTGCCGGATCCGAGCAGCTGCGTGGTCTATGAATACGAACGCGAGACTGCGAATGATCTGCGTTGCGTTGTGATGCATTGTCAAAGCAATGCCGACGCTCCGGAATTTCGGATCATCCATGCAGGATTCCGGGAGGACTTCTTCTACGACGAAAACAACCAGTTTGTATTGCGGGATGAATATCCTCGCCGTGTTGAGGAAATGGGGTACGAGGTCACGCGCAAACTGATGCTCAATCAGTATCGAAGTGTGATTCTCAATGAGCGACTTTCCACCAAGGAAGGAGCAGACTTGCGGCGTCTTGCGGCGGTACATTCATTGGGGCCCAAGCCCCTGACAAACTTGGAACAAATCGCCGCTGCCATGGCCAACGAAAAGATCAATTTTCGGGATTTGCAGAATATCGTGATTGAGCGCGTATCCGATTTGCAGGGCGACGTGGCAAACCCGGCGCAAAGTCGGCGTGAACTCAAGAAAAGTCGCAATGATGTCTCTCAGTGGCTGGAAGCACATGACCATATGGTCGCTGTATCCAAGGCAGCACCGGAAGCGCAAAAGCTCAAGGCGAAAGCCGACCGAGTCAAAGGACTTCACCTAGAACTCAGTGCGCTGAAATTGGCAGTAAAGGCGGCGATCAGCCAGGTCGAGAAAGAGCATCACGAATTGGTCAAGCGCAAAGAGCAGCGCACTGAGGAAGTTAGAGTCCGATCAGAGCATGGGGTCGCCGGTAAAGGACTTCTCGCTGCTCAAGCCGCCGAGCGTACTTGTCAGTTTGAATCTAAGCAGGCCACTGATCGGCTTACGTCGTATGGTCAGCAAATTCAGATCATTGACGCTGAAATAGAAAATTTAAACGCGAAACTGGATCCTGCCCCTGGATCCTTGCTGGCATTTTTCCGAGGTGTTGATCCTCAGCTGTGGTCAGACACAGCCAAAGTCATTGATCCCGCATTGCTCAGTCGGCAAGATCTTGCTCCGCATATTGTCGTAAATGATTCTGGCGATGCGCGGCAAGCAGAACATGCCGACGTTGGTGGCATTTCCTTGCGGGTGTCCGAACTGGATGTGCCGTCCTGGGTTGATATGAAGGATTTGCGAGAGCAAATAGCAAAGGCACAAGCCGGGCATGTTGAGGCAACGCGCTTGCAGACCGAAGCACAAGACAATGCCAAGAAAGCAGCGAAGGCTCTTGTCGCTGCCAAAAGTCTGCGAGAACAGGCCGAGGCGACTTTGGCGTTGGCCGATGCTGCGATGGGAAACACTGAGACCAACGTTACACGAGCCGAAAATGTAGTCCTTCAGGAGGAGTTGGCCTGTAAGACTGGCGCAGAGAGGAAACTGGCCAGCGTTCGTCGACAACTGCATGACTTGGCAGAAGAACGTCGAAAGTTGATCGAAGAAGCAGCAAGTCGTGTGACCAGTCTAAAAGCCGATTACACGGCACGAAGAGACCGCTTGCGGGACGAGTACAACGAGGCAACGCAGCGACTCGATGGGGAACAACTGGGGGCGGAGCAGCGCAGAAAAGACCAGCAGATGGCCCTGGAAGCTGACATTGCACGTGAACTCGCGGGGCTTGGCATCGACCCGCAACGCGTAGCTTCTTTGGAAAGTGAAATCAGCCACCTGGGCGGGCTCTTAAATTCAATTGCCTCCAATCGCCATGAGGTAACTTTATGGCGCAAGTTTCGTGTAGAGATAGAGCCATTGTTGCCAACCTGGCGGCGCGAGGCACAAGAGGCGAAAGAACGTTTGGATAAAGAAAAGAGCGTGCGCCTTGAGCATGGGCGGTCCCTCACAAATTTGCAGACCGACGCTCGCCTGGAGTTTCAGCGTATGGATACAGGCCTACAGAAGCGGGAGCAGGAACTCACGTCCTTGAAATCGCTGCGCGACGGACCCTTGGCAATGTTCGACGCATATGTTCCTTCCAAGTTGCATGTTGACTGGAGTGTTGAAACGCTCAAGGAAAAGATTGAAGGACTGCGAGAGAGCCTTCGTTTTGAGGCGCTGGACCTTCAAGCGAAATCTCGTGCCTTGCGCAACCTGATGCTAAGTAAGGCAGGCGGCGTCCAGCAGTGGGTTGAGTTGCGTGAGAAGGAGTTGCCTGATGAGCAAACGTTGCACGAGCACGAATGGTTTTGTGAAAAGGCTCGTGTACTGATTGACTGGTTCGAACCCATGGAATGTGGCCCGTACATTGATCAGCTCAATAAGGAAATGGTCGGATTTATGGATCTGGCCAGCACCTTTGTAGGTGATTTGGATCTTTTTGACCGGCGCATACAAACTTTCAACAGTCAGCTTCAGAAGGCTCTTTCCGATACAGCCAAATTCGAACGCTTTCGTGACCTATCAGTCACGGTGAGATCCGGCGTGAATCAAATTGAATATCTCAATGTGCTGCGCAAGATGCGAGATGTCTCTCTAAGTCGGCATTCCAGCTGGCGCACTCATTCCATTCAGGAACGCGAGCTGCCGACTGTTGATGACGTGACGTTGGTGCGTCAATTCAAG
>CAIZNF010000381.1 GCA_903934275.1 uncultured Nitrosomonadales bacterium | reverse complement strand
GAAAAAAAGCCGCTCAAACAAAAAACCCGCTGGAGCGGGTTTTTTGTTTGCTAAATATAAAATCGCCCTGATTGATTTTTGTTAATTACCTACCAGTTAAATGTTCTCAAAACGCGACAGAGGTATCATGTTTATTTAGCATTACCAATGGGTTGACTGGTTATTGCGTAGATTAGGCAATGACCAGCGCGCCCAACGAACGAAGATGCATTTCTTAATGTTGGGCACGCTCCGGTTTGTCCTGCTTAACGTGAAACTTGCGTAGCGATTCGTTCGCTCCCTCTCACTCTGAGGGAGGGATGAGGAGGGGGAAGCGGGCATGGCGAGTTTCATTATCAGGGGCGGCACTCGCCATGCCCGTTAGGGTCAATAGAGCAATATCGTAGGGCGGGTTCTACTCGCCGATACAGGTGCCGGGCAGAGCCCGACCCACTAACTTTTCCCATTGTAAGGAGAGATGGATTTACCAGCCAGATTCGCGTTCCGGTGTGGCGGTGATTTTGTGGATGCTCAAATCCGCGCCATTGAATTCTTCCTCCGCATCCAGACGGATGCCGGTCAGTTTCTTTAATGCGCCATACACCAGATAACCGCCCGCAAAGGCAATAGTCACACCTATCACAGTGCCGCAAAGTTGCGCCATGAAGCTGATGCCGCCGATACCACCGAATGCCTTGAGGCCGAAGATACCGGCGGCGATTCCGCCCCATGCGCCACATAGGCCGTGCAGCGGCCACACGCCGAGTACATCGTCGATCTTCCAGCGGTTTTGTGTCAGCGTGAACATCACCACGAACAAGGCTCCCGCCACGCCGCCGACAAACAACGCGCCAATTGGATGCATTAAATCGGAGCCAGCGCAGATTGCCACCAACCCTGCCAGCGGGCCATTATGTACGAAGCCGGGGTCGTTCTTGCCTGCCCATAGCGCAGCCAGCGTGCCGCCCGTCATTGCCATCAGCGAATTGACCGCGACCAGACCGCTGATCTTGCCGATTTCCTGCGCCGACATCACGTTGAAACCAAACCACCCAACCGTCAGTATCCACGCGCCTAAGGCAAGAAACGGTATGCTGGAGGGCGGATGTGCGGCGATGCGCCCTTCTTTGTTGTAACGCCCACTCCGGGCACCGAGCAACAGCACTGCCGCCAGGCCGATCCAGCCGCCTACCGCATGTACCACCACCGACCCGGCAAAGTCGTGGAATGGTGCGCCAAATGTTGCGGTAAGCCATTCCTGCACGCCGAAACGGCCATTCCAGGCAATACCTTCAAAAATAGGGTAAACAAATCCGACCAGCATGAAGGTGGCGGCCAGTTGAGGGTTGAAACGGGCGCGTTCGGCGATGCCGCCGGAAACGATCGCGGGAATGGCTGCTGCAAAGGTAAGCAGAAAGAAAAATTTAACCAGGTCGTAGCCGTTTTTTTGCGCAAGTTGCTCAGCACCGATAAAAAAGTGCATGCCGTAAGCAAGTCCGTAGCCAATGAAAAAATACGCCAGGGTAGAAACCGCAAAATCGGCCAAGATTTTTACCAGCGCGTTCACCTGATTTTTCTTGCGCACCGTACCCAGTTCCAGAAAAGCAAAGCCCGCGTGCATCGCCAATACCATGATCGCGCCAAGCAACACAAACAGAACGTCATTACCGAATTTCAAATTTTCCATACCTATCTCCTTTGGCGCTAACCCAATGCTGTTTACTTAATAAAATTTCCGTTCGCCCTGAGTTTGTCGAAGGGCTCTGGTTGCGTAGCTGGTGGTTCGACAAGCTCTGGTGTAACAACTAAGTATTGACTAAGCACGATAACCCCGTGCTAAGTCACTACTTAACCACGAACGGTTAAGTGAACAGCGTTGGGCGCTAACTATATTAAAGTAAGCAAAATGCGTTCCATACCCCTACGGTGTTGAGAGTCAGGGGTATCGAAAGCAGTTACTGAGGCTAAAAAATCAGAAACAAGCCGAATTGGTGCAGATTTATGGCAACGCAACGGTGTTGCGCACCACTGCGGGGCATAAATTCGTAATGGCGCTGATTCAATTTTTCAGTCAATAGTGCAATAACGTAAGGTGAGTTTTATCCGCCAGATATAGCTGTTGCAGCCCGTCCTGCAACTTGTTTTCCATTTGAATGAAAAATGGAATGAGTGCTTTAATCCTCCAACGCAAGCCACTTTGCGATACCATCGCGACTGAATATTTTTCTGCTCCTATCGTGTCCACCGAAGTCGAACGTTTCTTTTCCGAACAGAGCCCACTTGCCACCGAAGTGGCTTCTTTCCGCCCGCGCGCACAGCAGCGCGAGATGGCGCTGGCGGTTGCCGAGGCGATACGCGACAACGCGATTCTGGTCGTCGAGGCGGGTACCGGGACGGGCAAGACCTTTGCCTATCTGGTTCCCGCGCTGCTCAACGGTGGTAAGGTGATCATCTCGACTGGCACAAAAAACTTGCAGGATCAACTCTTTCAGAAAGACCTGCCAATGGTGCGCGATGCGCTGAAGGCACCGGTGTCGGTGGCGTTGCTCAAGGGACGCGCCAATTATGTGTGCCACTATCATCTGGAGCGCGCGCAAACGGATGGGTTATTCAAAACGCGCGAGGACATCAAGCATCTGGGCAAGATCAAGAAATACGCCAAAGTCAGCGGCTCGGGCGACAAGGGAGGACTGGCTGATGTGCCGGAGAATGCATCGATCTGGATGCAGGTGACTTCCACGCGCGACAACTGCCTCGGACAGGAATGTCCGCAACACAAGGAATGCTTCGTGCTCAAGGCGCGCTCTGATGCGATGAAAGCGGATATTGTGGTGGTGAACCACCACCTGTTTTTTGCCGATGTGATGCTGCGCGATGAAGGTGTGGCGGAACTGTTGCCCGCCTGCAACACGGTGATTTTCGACGAGGCGCACCAGTTGCCGGAAACCGCCAGCCTGTTCTTCGGTGAGAGCCTGTCCACCTCGCAATTGCTCGAACTTGCTGCTGATGCGGGCATCGAAGCAGCGGCTGCCGCCAAGGATTTCGCACCGCTGCCAAAGGCTGCCGATGAACTGGATAAGGCCGCGCGCGATCTGCGGCTGGTGTTCAAAAAGGAAGGGCGCATGCCTGTCACCGCGACGAAAGATTACAAGGAGTTCGAGCCCGCGCTGAACATGCTGGGCGCAAAGCTGGCGCAGCTTTCCGGCCTGCTGGAGAAGCAGGCGGAGCGGAGCGAGGGGCTGGAGAATTGCTGGCAGCGCGCGCAGGCTTTGGCGCAGCAGTTGGCTAAATGGCAAAAAGGAGACGAGCCGGATCAGGTCAGATGGCTGGAGGTATTCCATCACTCGCTGCAACTCAACACCACGCCGCTATCCATCGCGGAGATTTTCGAGAGGCAGATCGGCGGCAGCGCGCGCGCGTGGATATTTACTTCAGCGACGCTGGCGGTAAAGCAGGATTTCTCTCACTACCAGAGCGAAATGGGGTTGCTCAAGGCGAAGACCGCATGTTGGGACAGCCCGTTCAACTACGCCGAACAGGCGCTGCTGTATGTGCCGCAGAATCTGCCGGAACCGAACAGCGAGGGCTATACCGAGGCGGTGGTGCAGGCCGCACTGCCGTTGATCGAAGCCAGCAAGGGGCGCGCGTTTTTCCTGTTCACCAGCCTGCGCGCGATGCAGCGCGCCCATGATCTATTGGTGGCCGAATTCGACCGGCGCGGCTGGGATTACCCGCTGTTGTTGCAGGGCGAAGGCTCGCGCAGCGAACTGCTGACACGCTTCCGCACACTCGGTAATGCGGTGCTGCTTGGCAGCCAGTCGTTTTGGGAGGGCGTAGACGTGCGCGGCGAGGCGCTGTCATTGGTCATTATCGACAAGCTGCCGTTCGCACCGCCTGACGATCCAGTGCTGGCGGCGCGCATCGCGCAGCTCAACAAGCAGGGGCGCAACGCATTCATGGAATACCAGTTGCCGCGCGCCATCATCACGCTAAAGCAAGGCGCGGGAAGGTTGATTCGCGACGAGACCGATCGGGGAGTTTTGATGATCTGCGACCCGCGCCTGATAGGCAAACAATATGGCAAGCGTATCTGGCAAAGTCTGCCACCATTTAAACGCACGAGGGACGAGGCGGTGGCGGTGAAATTTTTTAATGTACCGGTATCCTAAGCCGGACGAGAGGTCGTGCTCTACCACCATGTCGGGCAGAGCCCGACCTACAATTTTGGTTCCGGCTCGTCCGGCTTAAGATCATGCCTCAGCATGAACTAACGGGTTATTTTGATTTAAATCTGTTTTCGCAACGGCAGGCACAAACGAAAAGTGCTGCCACTGCCCGGTGTTGAAGAAACTTCGGCATACCCCCCGTGAGATGTGGCAATCCAGTTAATCAGGTAAAGGCCAAGCCCTGTTCCACGAATTTTGCTTCCGTGTTCCCCCCGGATGAACTTCTCGATAAAAATGCGTTGTTGAATCTTCGGCTCGATACCCGGACCTTGGTCTGTTACCTCGACGCATAGTACGTTTGCCTTATCCCGCACAATGCGTAGATCGATATCGCTATCCGGCGGGGAATATTTGATGGCGTTGTCGATGAGGTTGCCGATGGCGATACCGATCAGATGCCAGTCCACCGAAAGCGTGGTATCGCCGTCACATGGCATATAGCGGATGGAACGGTTATTATTTGCCGCGAGCGCGTCTGCAAGCTCTTTGCAGAAAAAATTGAGGTCGCCCGTTTGCAGGTCAAGCTCATTGTTGCTCATATTGATTAGGTCTTCATCGAGGAATTTATTCATCAGCGTTGCAAGTTGCAATACCGCCCCCATGATTTTTTCGATGCGTGGCTGCCAATCTGGCTGCTTGGTCTGCGCCAGCGCGTTCAGCATTTGCGCGGTATTGCCGATCACCGCAATCGGGTTGCGGATTTCATGCGCCATCAGGGATAGCAGGTTAGATTGGTTTTCCCGATTATTCTTTTCCTGCTGGAGCGAAACTTCCAGCATTTCTTTGGCTTCGCTGAGTTCGCGGGTGCGTTTTTTAATTTCGTCTTCCATCCAGCTATGTGTTTTGTGGACGGCATGGCGCATGGATTGAAATTGCACAGCCAATTGCCCGATTTCACCGTCGCCTTTTTCAGTTGTGGTGTCTGCGTAATCGCCCCGGCGAATTCGGTCGGAGGCAGCGGTCAGTACGGCAACTGGGCGCAACACCAGCCTGCGCAGGAAAAACAGCAAAATAATCATAAGGCAGAGCGCGACTCCTCCAACCGCCAGCCCCATTTCCAGAAAATCATGCGGTGGCAGCAGAACGGACATGTCGAGCAAAGTGATGTCGTACCAACCTGTTTCCGGCAACGCGACCATGCTGGCAAGGTAGTGCTTCCCTTTGATATGCACGAATTTTGTCGCCACGGGCGAGTCGGTAAGATAGCGTTGGCCTTTGATATACACAGATTTTTCTGTCACAGTCAGGCCGCCGTTTGCCGAGTTATTCTTGCTGCCATTTTCAAACAGGCCGATAGTTTGCAGTATCCATGCGCGGTCTTCCTGGTTGTCCAGCAACCGGGTAATCGAATGTTTTTGGTCTGAAGTATTGGCAATACCGGAAAAATCAACTCCGCCGATGTCGCGGTAAATCTGGATGGTCGCGTTGCGGTCGATGAACAGGCTCGTCACGCCGGATTGGGGGGTGCCAGATTGGGGAGCTCGGGTCACATGGCGGGTAAAGTCATTCAAATCCAGCCCGGTACCTAGCACACCCAGCACCTTGTCGCCATCGCGCAACGGCACATTGATCCAAACCTTGGTTACGCCGAGGTTGGGGCTGGTGTCCACGTTTATATTGTAGTCGTCAACACTTTTGATGGTGGCGTAGAACCACGCATCCGCCGGTTTTACGGGGTCGAGGGTGTAGCGCGGCTGCTTATGCTGATTTATTTTAGCCGGGTTTATTTCAGCCGGATTTATTTCATTTGGGTTTTTGCTTGGATTTTTATCTTGGGGTGCGCCAGTATCGTTAAAATGATAATTCCCAGACTCGGTGAGTGCCAGAAAATAACTGCCGTCCTGAAAGCTCTGGCGATACTTCTCCATTTCCGCCAGCGCCTGCCGGTATAGTTGCGGGTTCTGTTCGTTTGCGGCCCACTGTTTGATAGCGGCGTTACCTGCCATCTGGCGTGCTAGCGCCACCTCACGGATGAGAGGTTGCAGCGTGTGGGCTTTGTCGTAGAGCACCTGTTTTTCGGCGAAACGCGCACCGATGCGTTCCACCATCCGCTCGGCGACGCTGTTGAATACAACCCAGATCACCAGCGCCAAAAATAGTGACGATGCACCAAAGATCAGCAAAAATCTGGTTTGCAGGCTTAGCCCGGTTAAAAATAGTTGCGCGCTATGCAGACGTTTGTGTAAATTGAACATAGAATTCAAATCCTCTGATCAGGTTGGTCAAGTCCGACGGTGGCCTTATGACACGCATTATCGTAGTAGAAGATGATATCGGACAACTTGAAGAGTTGGTTTCCTTTCTCAAACTTTCCGAACATGAGGTACATGGTGCGGTGAGTGGCATCGAACTCGAAAGCTGTTTGCAGCAATTCAGCCCGGAAATCGTGTTGCTCGATTATTGCCTTCCGGGAGAGAGCGGTGCCACGCTGGCAGGGCAATTGCGCGAGAGGTTTGGCACATCAATCGG
>CAIZNF010000380.1 GCA_903934275.1 uncultured Nitrosomonadales bacterium | reverse complement strand
GTTCATCAGGAAAACTGCTTTTTTTTAGGTTGAGTTAACTTGAAAAAAAATCCAACACAAAACAGAATGGTAGCAAATTGTCGCTTGTGTCATAAACTCAAAAAATCCACTGGGCCGTTATCTCGCCGCAGGTCGAAATTGGGCGTGAAAAAACCATGTGCGCCCAGTTGTTGTGGAGGCAGATTTTTTTGTTATAACAGGCTGAAACGTGCCAGTTTCCTACCAAAGTGAGCAATCGGTAGCGTCTTGAATGATATAATGTGCCGCCTGCGCCTAACCAAATTGTAGGCGGGTTGCAAACTAAGTGATGTGTTGCAGACGTGTTAAATCATTTAACGAATTGGTAGAGGATTAAAGAGTGACAGTGCTTAAAGAAGATAACGAGTGTACGGTTAAAATTCCCTGCCGTCTTGATGACTATGTCGCTACGTCAAAAGAATTTTATTCAACCCTTACATTTGTATTCTGCATCGCTTTAATACTATTGCTATACATCTGGTATACCGCGCGTTAACTGGAAAGTCAGAGCTCATCGTGCGAGCTCTCGCGTGACGGAATCGCCCAGGTGTTCAACTTTGCGGTGGTATTTATTTTAAAGGTAAGTGATCCGTGGGTCGGGCTCTGCCCGGCAACTATAATTCGGATGGCGGAGCCCTCCCTACAAATGCATTTTTAATTTAGGGATGCCTTTGCTTTACGACCTACCTCTCTTCCGCCCGCCCTCCGAGGGCGACAACCTGATCATCCAGGCCACGCTCGGGTGCAGCTTCAACCAGTGCAGTTTCTGCGCGATGTATCGCAGCAAGCGCTATGCCGAACGCCCGCTCGAAGCCGTGTGCGCCGATATCCGCCAGGCCGCCGCCGACTGGCCGGATGCGCAGCGCGTGTTCCTGGCTGATGGCGATGCGCTGGCACTGCCCACCGAACACCTGTTCGCCATCCTGCGCGAACTGGCGGAAGCTCTCCCGCGCCTGGCGCGCGTCTCCTGCTATGCCACGCCCGGCAACATCGGGCGCAAGAGCGCCGAAGAACTGGCCCTGCTGCGCGAGCACAAACTGAACCTGCTCTACTTCGGCATCGAATCCGGCTCCGACCTCATCCTGAAAAAAATCACCAAGGGCACCACGCAACGGCGCATGAATGAAGTGCTGCACAAGGCGCAGGCGAGCGGCATGAAAGTATCCGCCACTGTCATCCTCGGGCTGGGCGGCAGCCAGCTCCGGGATGAACATATCGACGGCACCATCGCCCTGCTGAACAACGCGCCCGTCACCTACCTCTCCACGCTGCAACTGGTTCTGGACGAAAGCATAGCGGAAGAATTCCAGCGCAAATACGGCGAGCCATTCAAGATGCCGGACGACCTGGCGATATTGCAGGAACAGGAAAGGCTGATCAGTGGCCTCAACCCGCCGCAGCCGCTCATCTTCCGCTCCAACCACGCCTCCAATGCGCTGGCGCTCGCCGGAAACCTGCCCAAAGACAAAGAGAAACTGCTGCTGCAACTGCGCGAAGCGATGGCGGGGCATCGCCCGCTGCGACCGTATTACCTGCGCGGGCTTTGAGGCTGGCTGCTACGGGTAGGCTTGCGAACTCCAGCGATTGCGCGCTTGCATTGCCATATAAATACTTATATATTACCACCATGAAACCGCTCAAATTTATCGGCTCCAGCGAAGACGATTTATCTGCCTTCCCCCGCGAGGTGAAGCAAGCCGCAGGCTTTCAGCTCTTCCGCGTACAGGCTGGCCTGATGCCTGCTGACTGGAAGCCGATGCTGAATGTGGGCGCAGGCGCTTATGAAATTCGCGTTCACGTCTTGGGCGAATGGCGCGTCATCTACGTAGCGAAATTCGCCGATGCGGTTTATGTGCTGCATGTCTTTCAGAAGAAGACGCAGCAGACGCGCAAGGAAGACATCGAACTGGCAAACACCCGTTACAAGCAACTCAAGGAGATTGCAAAATGAAGAAAGAAAAATTCAAAGTCACCAATTCCTGCGGCAACGTATACCTCGATCTCGGGTTCCCGCCGGACGAGGCCGCCATCCTCGCGATGCGCTCCGAACTCATGTGCCAGCTCGAAATCCTGATTCGCGACAAGCAATGGACGCAGGCCGAAGCCGCCCAAGTGCTCGGCATCTCCCAATCGCGCGTATCCGACCTGATACGCGGCAAGTTCGAGAAGTTCAGCCTGGACATGCTGATTACGTTGGCGACGCGAGCGGGAAAGAAAGTCGAACTCAAGCTGGCGGCGTGATTCTGAAAAACATCCCGAAGCTGCCCCCTTTATTCCCACGTTCAAATTGTCCATTGACGCGCCCTGCTCATGCGCGTAGATTATGCGCATTGCAAATGACAGGAAAAAGCAGTGGGAAGCATCACCATCAATCAGGCGGCCCCCAAGAAATCGGCTAATCTCAGCATCAATGCCGATCTCTTGCAACAGGCAAAGCAGCTCAACATCAACCTTTCGCAGACGCTGGAGCATCATCTGGCCGAGATCATCCGGCAAGTCAGGCGCGAGCAATGGTTGGCGGAAAACAAGAATGCGCTTGAGGAATACAACCGTCGCATCGAATTGCGCGGCACGTTCAGCGACGGCCTGCGGCGGTTCTGATGGCGCAGTTCGACGTTTACCTCAACCCCAATACCGCCACACGCAAGGCCATCCCCTACCTGCTGGATGTACAGGCCGACCTGCTGGATACACTGGCAACCCGTGTCGTCGTACCGCTCGTCCTCGCAGAAGAAATGGGGCTTGCAGCCAAAAACCTCAACCCGAAATTCAGGATCAAAAACACCGCAGTCGTCATGTCTACCGCCGAACTGGCGGGAGTTTCTCTCCGTTCGCTGGGCGGCAAGGTCGCATCGTTAAAGGGCAAACGCGACGAAATCATCGCGGCACTGGATTTGCTGTTTACTGGAATTTAATGCAGGTGCCCCAAAATTCCGGGAAAGCATGGACGATGGCAGCGCACCGATTCAGGTGATGAAGAAAAACATGGGTGATAGTGCGGAGATTATGAGATGGTGGCGGCATACTGGCGGCAGAAAAATAATTTGAATCTGGCCCGTTTAATTAGATTACCACTAAGGAGACCAACATGGTGAAGAATGGAATGCGCCCGATACATCCGGGAGAGATTTTGCGCGAGGAATACATCGTGCCTCTGGGCATGAGCGTCC
>CAIZNF010000379.1 GCA_903934275.1 uncultured Nitrosomonadales bacterium | reverse complement strand
TGTCCTACCCGTGACGCTCTGGTCTGAACAAGCCGGGCATTATGTCAACCTGGATGGACGTCTCCAGACAGCTGAAAAGGCTGTAAACGCCCCCGATGGAGTGCGTGAGAACACCACGGTATTGACAGAAATCGCCATGCGCATGAATATGCCCATCAAACAAGATTGGCGCACCATGCTGAACGCCCGCAAATCAAGTGTTACGCTGGCTTAACGGTAAAGTATTCCCTGGATCACAGGGCATTGATTGAATAAGGAGACAAACATGGCAAAACCCAAGATTGCTTCTGACTGGCTGTGCGGCTGCGCAGGCTGTCACATGTCGCTGCTGGATATGGATGAGCGCATCCTCAAGGTGGTTGAACTTGCCGACCTGCGCTCCACCCCGATTACAGACCTGAAAGAACCGGATGCCAGCGGTGTGGATGTGGGCATATTAGAAGGCGGCATCAATAATAGCGCCAATGAAGAAGTAGCCCACAAAATGCGCCAACGTTCCAAGATATTGGTAGCGCTTGGCGACTGCGCTGTCTTTGGCGGAGTTCCAGCTATGCGCAACTTCTGCGGCGTGAAGGCAGCCATGCAGCGCGCTTATGTCGAGGCCGAAAGCAATGAGCCCGGCAGCCAGATCCCCAACGATCCGGAATTGGCGACAATGACCAAAACACGAGCCCTGCATGAGGTCGTGACTGTTGATTATAACGTGCCCGGCTGCCCGCCAGATGCGGATGTGATCTTTTATGTATTGGCTGAGCTGGCTCAAGGCCGCAAACCCGAGCTCAAAGATGAGCTGCTGCACTGGCACTAAGCCGAGGTGAAACTAATGAGCACACAAAAAATTACAATTGAACCCGTTACCCGTATCGAAGGTCATGCCAAGGTCACCATCCACATGAAAGATGATGGCTCGGTGGACCATGCCTACATGCACGTTAATGAATTCCGTGGCTTTGAGAAGTTCTGCGAGGGGCGCCTGTTCTTTGAAATGCCCCAGATCACCCCGCGCATCTGCGGCATTTGCCCAGTCAGCCACCACCTGGCAGCTGCAAAGGCAGGCGACGCTATCACCGGGCAAAACCCGCCCCGCCCCGCCAATCTGCTGCGCGAACTGATTCACATGGGGCAGATGATCCAGAGCCATGGCATGCACTTTTTCGAGCTGGCGGGACCAGACCTGCTGCTCGGCTTCGATGCCGCGCCAGCCATGCGAAATGTCGTCGGGCTGATTGGCGCAAACCCTGAACTGACCGTTAAAGCCGTCATGCTGCGCAAATTCGGGCAGGAGATCATCCGCATCCTGGGTGGGCGTCGCATCCATCCCAATTTCGCTGTGCCGGGTGGAGTCAACAAAGCTCTACAGCAGGCTGAACGCGACACCATCCTGAATGGCGTGGATGACGCAATCGATACGATCAAAATCGGCCTGCAAATTATCAAAGACTGGGCTGAGAAGAACATGGAGGACATCAACAAGTTTGCAGTCTTCCCCAGCGGTTATTTGGGCATGGTAACACCGGAAAACGGCCTGGAATTATATGACGGCGAAATCCGTTTGATCGGCCGAGATGGCAAAGATCTGGAAAGATTCCCCGGGGCTCAGTACCTGGATGTGATCGCAGAGCATGTCGAACCCTGGTCTTATCTCAAGTTCCCATATTACAAAGCCCAGGGTTACCCCGCTGGTGTTTACCGGGTGGGCCCGCTTGGCCGGTTGAACATCGCGGAAAAGATTGATACTCCCCTGGCCAACGAGGAATTGAAACTCTTCAAATCCC
>CAIZNF010000378.1 GCA_903934275.1 uncultured Nitrosomonadales bacterium | reverse complement strand
GGATTTTGGCATCGACGAGCAAGAGGGTATAAAGAAGCCGCTTGGCATGAGCGGGAGACGCTTGAAAGTGGAGGTGCATATCGTTACCGGCGCGGTGGAGGCATCCCAGAACATCAAGGAATGCGCACATCGTTGCGGGCTTGAAGTGAACGAGATGATTTTGCGACCGCTGGCATCCAGCAAGGCGGTGCTGGCCGACGAAGAGAAGGATTCGGGGGTGTGCCTGATTGACATCGGAGGGGGTACCACCAAGGTAGCAATCTTCACCCACGGCTCAATCCGCCACACCGCAATAATTCCCATCGCGGGCGACCAAATCACCAACGACATCGAGATGGCGCTACGCACCACGACAAAAGATGCTGAAGAAATCAAGATTAAATACGGCTGCGCCCTACGTCAGCTAGTTGGTGATGTTCCTACCGAAGTACCATGTGTAGGCGAACTCGGTACACGCATGTTGTCACGCCAAATACTGGCGGGATTAATAGAGCCTCGTGTAAAAGAGTTGTACATGATAGTGCGAAAAGAATTGCGTCATAGAGGCTGTGACGACTTGGTGAGATTTAGCATTGTGATCACCGGCGGGAGCAGCCTCATGTACGGCATGGTGGAGCTGGGCGAGGAAATATTCCATATGCCGGTGCGTCTGAGTCTCCCGCGTTATGTCGGCGGATTATCCAACCTGGTCAAAACGCCACAATTTTCAACCGGCATCGGTTTGCTGTTGCATGGGCTGGAAGGATCGAGGTTGAAAATATGCCCATAAAACGGCTTCCGCGCCCACGCATACAGCGTGCTTTTGTACGCTGGTTCAACCAGAACCACACCCGATTCGAGGTGCCTATCCGCCTGACAAAAATCACTGCCAAGGGTGTGGAACTTATTTTTCAAGATTACCCAGATTGCCTTTCCATCTGGCTTTCGGGTGATGAGCTCGCCGTCCATGTTAATTGGCAAGGGCATTGGTGGGACATGATAATCGACTTGGATGTATGGATATACCACACGCCGGATGGCTACAAATGCAGGTGTTGTTGGGATCATAGCGGTGAGTCCGCTTCGATCTTCCCAAGCCGAGAGGCGCTATGGCAGGATCATCTATTCGATCCCTTCCTGAAATGGGTCAATGAAAAACTCGCTCCTGCACGCTGGCTACAAATATCCGGGACTGGCAATAGAGGTTCTACATGGGCACAGTTGATACGGGATGAAAGCGAATTGGACAAACCGGATCGGGCGCTGATCCTCTTGCAAGAGCTTAAACGCTTAGATGGAACGCCAGCTTATGACGGTGGCGCGGAAGGCATCACGAATTGTTTAGTTGAGTTGAGTTGAGAATCAAAGCTGAATGATTTGCCTGACTACGACACAGCTTGGCACACTCAGGGTGCTAAATACGCACCTGATGGGAAAACACCAGAAGGATATGAAATGAACCACGAAGCAGGGCATGACCCGCTGTTCGAAGCAGTAAAACAAATGGTGATTGAAACATGCACACCTTCAATTTCATTGGTTCAGCGCACATTTCGCATAAATTATAGCCGTGCCGCAAGCATGCTTGAGGCGATGGAAGGCGATGTTGTCACGCCCAAGGATGATCGAGGTATGCGGAGAATGTTGACTGGAGAAACCAGGGGAAGAGATGAGAGTGTAATTATTTCCTCACCAGATTGGGTAGACGCAGGCATGAGAAGTTTTGATAGCGTATTTTTTAATGAGCTCGCAAAATTGGATGCGCTCATGAAATTGAATAAATATGGCTCTGTCTTGATGCCTCCACGCGATGGGTTCAGGCTGCGTCTTTCAGAGTTGCACGAAGCAGGCAAGATCAGCGACGACTTTGTCAGAGTTACCCGCGAATTTGTGGTTGCACTCGCCATGCGCAGTGGCGGGCTGTATGAGTTTGAGATGGATTTTCGTGTACTCCCTCATCAGGTCTTTAGCTACACTCAAGGCCGATCCGGCAGAAAACAACTTTACGTCAGATTTGATGCCTGCCCGCCAAGTGACAAGTTTCCTTGCCCCTGGGGAGTATCCATTGGGCTGGGTTTTGATTTTCGCAACGAACACGGAATCATTACTGAGTGTGTCAATGAATACGAAGCGTTTTACGAAAAAGTATTTTGCGAGCAAGAACTATTCAATGCCACCTTCGGTACCTTGGGTGGCTATGCTGAACCAACCGAAGATTTCAAGGAACCCGTCACTGCCGAAAAGGCATGGCAAACCACACCGGATATGCTCCAAAGCTGGCTATTCTTTGGCCGTCGGCTAACACTCGATGACATCACAGCAATGGACTCGTTGGATGGTTTTGTGGACGAATGCATCAGGGTGTTTGATGTGATTAGCGACGCGGGGTATTGCCATGTGGACAAGGAAGCACCATACCGAAATCAGAGGATATAGGGACGGCAGATATTATTATTGCAAAGAATTATGAAGGGCCTGTGGGTGCATTTGAATTTAAGTTCGATGGATGGTGTGGAAACTTAGAAGAAATAAATCATGGCAGGTTTAAAAAAGTAATAACGGGGCAGCGCCGTTCCGCTGCATTTAAAAGGTTAGCCACCTAAATTGGGTGGGATTCCATGGGAGATAGTACAAATGGCAAAGCATAAATATGAGATTGCATATTACATAACAAATGCTGCGGGCACTAGTAAATCAGGCCCTATCACGGCAACTGTTGAGGCTGAGAGCGAAACAAATGCTCTTGCAGAATTAAGAAAAAGGAACCCTGATAGCAAAGATAGGCGCTTTGAGTTAGTTTCACTAAAACAAAAATAGCTGGATGTCATGGTTGGGGTTCGGGTGTCTCATCGCCCTTCCCCCGCTTTTAATCAATCGCCCATCCTGCTGCAATCAATTCGTCTGCAGATGTATAGTGGTAACCAGCGTCAATTACCTTATCCTCGATTAACAATTTTTTCGCCAACATAATTTCTAAACTGATTTTTCCAAAGCAGCCATTGCTGCTTTTCATGTGAAGAGCGCCATCCAATGTGAGCGGCACATCGTCCAAGGCAATGCGAGTTTCTTCAATCAGTTTATCCGAGAAACAGAAAACACCTTCACCAAAAACTTTGGTTTCGTAATCGCTTAAATCGCTTTCAATGTTGCGAGTCTTCATGAGTAATTGCTTAACTCCCTCGAATTGAGGGGTGGCATCTTTGCTCCAACTCCATCCGTAAGGGATAGAGCGTTCATTGGAAATAAGGGAAAACACGTCAGACAGTGAGAGTAGGTCGCGCTCCACCGTGCGCTTGCTGACTTTAAACAAGTCCGCTTCCAATTTCCTGTGAAGATCCTTTGCTGTTATTTGGCTCGGATGTTTGGGGATATGCCGAAGCATGATTAAAATTCTTAGCAGAGTGTCATTCTGAGATTTCATTATGTTGCTCGATAGATAGTGTTGTTACGGATGGTAAATGCCATGAAGCGATTGTGTCATTTCTACAAACTCTATGCGCAACGATTTCGGCTCCAGCACTTCCACCTGATCCGCAAACCCCAGCAGCCACCACCGTAATTGCGCGGTGTCTGGCACGGTGGCTTGCAAGCGCACCCAATCTGCTTTATCTGGTTCTATCTGTTGATCGAGAGACAGCGGCGTTTCGCGCAGATGTTCGGCAGCAGGTGCGGTGAAGCGTACTACCAGTTTTATTTCACCACTTTCTTCAAAGCCGAATGCGCCTTCGCGGATGAATTCCGCCAGATCAAATTTCTTTGGCGTTTTTGCGGGCTGATCCAACACTTGCGCCGATTGGATGCGGTGCACAGCAAGTAAGCGAATGTCCGTGTAGCCATATAACGTGGCAACCAGATAGGTGACCGCGCCGCGTTGCACAATTCCCAGCGGATGAACCGGGTAGGTTTTTGTTTCACCTTGCTCGCGAGATGCGTAACTGATTTCCAATTGCTGTTCAGACAGTAATGCGGAATGCACCGCTTCAATGATTTCTTCTGGATAGTTCGGTGGAATCAAGGGCTGATTGGGCGGCACGATGGCAACTTTTTTGCGCCAGCTCGCCAACTTTTTGACCCCATCGCCGCTGGATAAAACGCCCTCTGCGCATTTGAAGTACGGTGCAAGGGTGTCGAGCAAACCGGCGGGTAACAAAGTGGCCAAATGGTCATGCGCAAGCTCTAGCGTCAATGCTTGTAGCGGCGACATACCGGGCAATGCAAATGCTTCGGCATCTTTACTCCAACTCCATCCATACGGGCGCGAGCGTTCATTTGAAAGCAGCGGAAAGATTTCAGACAGCGAGAGCAAGTCGCGCTCCACAGTGCGCTTGCTCACCTCGAACCCTTCAGCTTCCACTCGCTCGGTCAATTCGCGTGCGGTGACTTGGCGCGGATGTTGTGGGATATGCCTGAGCATCGCCAATTGGCGCAGCAGTGTGTCGTTTTGAGATTGCATAATGTCGCTCGTTGGGGTGGGTGTCGTATTCATGGCGTCAGGCTATGTAGTCGAAAAGTCGAATATAACTTCCGACTGCGACGCGGTGTGACGCGAACAGGTGAGATTCTACTCACTTATCGTAAATATGGTGAAGTCGATGAAGTGCTTCATTCATTGTTAGCGTATGTGCAATCTAATACTCAGTTGTTCGCGCATGTTTGAGTGCAACATAAAATGACGCGCATGCCTTCTACAATGCGATCATTGTCAACCAACTTGGACACGTATGATGAATATAAGTAAATCAGATTTTAGACGATGCGCCGAGCTGATTTCTTCCGCTACGGGGCTGCTGGTAACAGCCGGTGCTGGAATGGGCGTAGATTCCGGCTTGCCGGATTTTAGGGGCAATGAAGGGCTATGGAACCATTACCCCGCTCTTGGAAAACAGAGGATGAGTTTTTCGGATATTGCCAGCCCCGCGACGTTCTACGAGAACCCAAAGCTGGCGTGGGGTTTTTATGGGCATCGCCTGAACCTGTATCGCGAGGCTGTTCCTCACCAAGGGTTTGAGGTATTGCGTGAGATTGGCGGCAATATTTCGGATGGCATGTTTGTATTCACCAGCAATGTGGACGGGCAGTTCCAGAAGGCTGGGTACGATCCTTACAGAATCTGCGAAGTTCACGGCTCCATCCATTTTCTGCAATGCATGAAGAACTGCATCGACGATATATGGCGGGCAGATGCTTTTAAGCCAAAGACCGATGACGAATGCTGTTTGCTTCTTTCACCAATGCCTCGCTGTCCAAAATGTGGCGGAATCGCGCGCCCGAACATATTGATGTTCAACGACTGGAATTGGAACGACCAGCGTATGGTGCGGCAGCGGCAAGGGTTGGAAGATTGGCTGAAAAAGGTCGAGCGGTTATTGGTTATAGAATTGGGGGCGGGATCGGCTATTCCGAGCGCACGTATGATGGGCGCGCGAACCAAGGCACCGATGATACGCATCAATCCAAGGGAATTTTCAGTCAGCCAGCCTGGAAGCGTTGGCTTGGCGATGGCTGCGCTAGAAGGAATGCAGGGAATTCAGCAGGCGTTGTTGGAACTATGACCTCTGAACTCTCTGGAGTATTTTATGAAATTATATTTGGATGACGAGAGAATCGCACCTGATGGATGGGTGCAGGT